>DASZYW010000025.1:0-12460 GCA_035545195.1 Gaiellaceae bacterium | reverse complement strand
CTCGCGGTGATCCGCGCCGACCAGTCGATGTCGAGCACGTAGCGCCAGATCTCGGCGGTCGCCTGCGGCGTCGTCCCGACCGCCTCGATCACCTCCGTGCGGCCGTTCGACACGCCGTCGGCGAACTCCAGGTGCGTCCGGTAGATCGCGTAGCCGGCCACGGCGCCGTCGAGCTCCAGCACGGCGAAGCGCTTCGGGTTCGCCGCCTGCTCGGGCGGCAGGCGCAGCACGCGGAGCTCCCACCACGCCGGCGTGCGCACGAAGACGCCCGGCCGCTGCCTGCGCAGCTCCTCCCAGACCGGCGGGAAGAGGTCGGCCGCCTGCTCCGGCGTCACGAGCCGGACACGTCCGCGGCGCTCGAGCGGCCGGGCGAACGAGGCCCATTCGCGCGGCAGCTTGATCTCGCCGCACCAGGCCGCGAGGCCGTAGCCGAAGCGGCCGTAGATCGTCTCCTCGCTCGCCCAGAGGGCGGCAATCGGCTCGCCGCGCTCGTGCACGTCGCGGAGCTGCGCGTCCATCATCGTGCGCAAGACGCCTCGCCGCCGGTGCGTCGGGTAGACGCCGACGACGGTGACCCCGCCGCACGGGAGCGAGCCGCCCGGGACGGAGAGGTCGAACGTGAAGGCGCCCGCGCCGCCGACGATCTCGCCGTCCTCGAACGCCGCGTGCATGCGATCCCGCTCGAAGTACTGCTCCCAGCGGTCGAGCATGTCGTCGGGCGGGAAGGCGCCGAAGTACTGGCCGATCGCGTTGAAGGCGCGCGCGAACTCGGCGCGGTCGCTGACGGGGCGCACGTCGAACATGTGCCGAGCCTAGAGCTTTTCCAGCGGCGCGTAGTCGAGCATCAGCCGCCGCTCGCTCGCGTCGGCGGCGAAGCGGACGGTGACGACGCCGCCCGGCTCGATGCGGGTGACGACGCCCTCGCCGAGCGTCGAGTGCCGCACCGAGTCGCCGGTCGAGAGCGACGGGAGGTCCTCGCGCGGCGCGACCTGGCTCTGGCGCGGGGCGCCGTAGTTCGACCAGGAGGCGGGACGCAGCCGGTCGCGCTCGACGTGCGAGTCCGGGATCTCGTCCAGGAAGCGCGACGGCAGGTTGTGGTCGCGGCCGCCGTAGAGCATCCGCGACGACGCGTGCAGGAGCGTCAGCCGCTCCATCGCGCGCGTCATGCCGACGTACGCGAGCCGGCGCTCCTCCTCGATCCCCTGCTCCTCGATCGAGCGCGAGTGCGGGAAGATCCCCTCCTCCATGCCGATCATGTAGACGGCGCGGAACTCGAGGCCCTTCGCGTTGTGCAGCGTCATCAGCGTGACGAGCGAGCCGTCGCCGCGGATCGCGTCCTGGTCGGAGTAGAGCGACACCTCCTGCAGGAAGCTGGAGAGCGTCGCCTCCTGAGCTTGCTCGCGCCACTCGCGGGCGACGGAGACGAGCTCCTGCAGGTTCTCCATCCGGCCCTGCGCCTCGATCGTGCGCTCCGCCTCGAGCGCCTCGAGGTAGCCGCTCCGCTCGAGCACCGTCTCGATCAGCTCCGGGACCTCGTACTCCTGCGCCGCGCTCATCAGCGACTCGAGCACGCCGCGGAACGCCTTCAGCGCCTTCTGCGGCGCGGCGCCGACGCCGGCGTTCTCCGCCTCGGCCATCGCCTCCCAGAGGGAGATCTCGCGCTGGTCGGCCCACGTGGCGAGCCGCGCCAGCGACGTGTCGCCGATGCCTCGCCGCGGCCTGTTCGCGATCCGCAGCAGCGAGACGACGTCGTACGGGTTGTCGATCACCTGCAGGTACGCGATCAGGTCCTTGATCTCGGCGCGCTCGTAGAAGCGCGGGCCGCCGATCACCTGGTAGGCGATCCCCTGGCGGACGAGGATGTCCTCGAGCACGCGGCTCTGCGCGTTCGTCCGGTAGAAGACCGCCACCTCGCTGCCCGAGTACCCCTGCTCGACGAGCAGCGCGATCTCCGCGGCGACGTAGCGCGCCTCGGCGTGCTCGTCCTCGACCTCGACGACGCGCACCGGGTCGCCCTCGCCGAGCTCCGACCAGAGGTTCTTCTCCTTGCGCTCGCGGTTGTGGCGGATGACGCCGTTCGCCGCGTCGAGGATGTTCTGGGTCGAGCGGTAGTTCTGCTCCAGCGCGATCGTCTTCGCGCCCGGGAAGTCGCGCTCGAACTCGAGCACGTTGCGGATGTCGGCGCCGCGGAAGGCGTAGATCGACTGGTCGGGGTCGCCGACCGCGAACACGTTCCGGTGTTGGTCGGCGAGCAGCTGCAGGAGTCGGTACTGGGCGTGGTTCGTGTCCTGGTACTCGTCGACGAGCACGTAGCGGAACGCCTTCTGCCACTTCGTCCGCGCGTCCGGGAAGCGCTCGAGCGCCTCGACGGTGAGGTAGAGCATGTCGTCGAAGTCGACCGCGTTCGCCGCGTGCATCCGCCGCTGGTAGAGCTCGTACACCTCGGCGACGGTCTGGTCGTAGAAGCTCGCGACGCGCTCCGAGTACTCCTTCGGGCCGACGAGCTGGTTCTTCGCGTTCGAGATCTGGGAGTGGATGCCACGCGGCGTGAAGCGCTTCGGGTCGCGCTCCAGCTCCTCCAGGCAGCGCTTGACGAGGCGCACCTGGTCGGCCTGGTCGTAGATCGTGAAGGTGGAGCGGTAGCCGAGGCGCTCGGCCTCGCGGCGGAGGATGCGCCCGCACGCGGAGTGGAAGGTCATCACCCAGGCGGCGCGCGCGGGCGGCCCGACGAGGTGCTCGACGCGCTCGCGCATCTCGGCGGCGGCCTTGTTCGTGAAGGTGATCGCGAGGATCTCGTTCGGCTTCACGCCGACGGCGCCGAGCAGGTGCGCGATGCGGCGCGTGAGCACGCGCGTCTTCCCGGAGCCGGCGCCGGCGATCACGAGCAGTGGCCCCTCGGTGGTGAGCACCGCCTCGCGCTGCGCCGGATTCAGGTCCTCGAGGTACGTCTCCGGCGTCGTCGCGGCCACGGTTCGATCGTAGCGGGGTGCCCCTCTGGCTTCGGGCGCCACGTCCGCTCCGGACACGGCCGGTGTCTGACACCGGACGTGGCCGAAAGGGTCACTCGCGCGGAGCGCGCACCTCGACCTTGCCGGCGCGGACGCGGGCCTCGTAGCGCGGCTGCGGGTAGACGGCCGGGCCGCCCTCGACCTCGCCGCTGCAGAGGTCGAAGCGGGAGCCGTGCCACGGGCAGACGACGGTGTCGCCCTCGCGCTCGCCCTCGTCGAGCGGGCCGCCGAGGTGCGAGCAGGTCGCCGCGATCGCGCACACCGTCCCGTCCTCGGCGCGTGCGACGAGCACCGCCTCGCCCTCGAGGTCGGCGCGGCAGAGCTTCCCGTCCGCCAGCTCCGACTCGTCGAGGACGGCGAGATAGCGGTCGCGCGGGTCCTCCCACGCGGTGCGGTTGACGCGGACGCCGAGCCCGAACGAGAGCTTGCCGCCGACGTGAGCGGAGAGCGCCACCCCCGCGTAGGCGACGCCGGAGAGGACGCGCCCGAGGTTGCGACGGCCGCCCCGGCGCGCCGCCAGCGAGGCGACGTTCAGCGCCAGCCCGGCCGAGTTGAGGATCGCGTGGACGACGCCGAGCCGTTTCGGCTCGCCCTTCAGGTGGCTCCAGTCGTTCAGCCCGGTCAGCGCCGCGGGCATCGCGCCGAGCACGCCGACGAGCAGCGCCGCGTCGGCGGCCTCCTCGGCGCCGGCGAGGTCGAGCGCGACCGCCGTCGTCCACGCGCCGAGCGGGACGTCGGTCAGCGCCGGATGGAGCGGATTGCCGAGCCAGACGCCGTCGAGCAGGTCGCGCACCGGCTGCGGCACGGCCCGGACCGCCTCCTGCACCGGGTCGGCCACTCCGTCGAGCGGCTCCGCGAGCTCCGCCAGCTGCTTCGTCAGGTCCACGGAGCGGTCGTCCCCGTCGCGCCGGACCGGAAAACGCTTAGCCTCTGCCCGATGCGCGTGAACCTGATGATCGAGGGCCAGGAGGGCGTCACCTGGGAGCATTGGTGCGCGCTCGCGAGCGCCTGCGAGGAGCACGGCGTCGACACCCTCTTCCGCTCCGACCACTACATCTCGCAGGCCGACGAGCAGCACAACGTCGCGCACGACGCCTGGACGACGATCGCCGCGCTCGCCGCGCGGACGACGACGCTCCGCTTCGGGACGCTCGTCTCCCCCGCCACCTTCCGCGCGCCGGGGCTGCTCGCGAACGCCGCAGCCACCGCCGACGTCGTCTCCGGCGGCCGGATCGAGCTCGGGCTCGGCGCCGGCTGGATGGAGCGCGAGCACCGCGCCTTCGGCTTCGAGTTCCCGGAGACCGCGGTGCGCGTCGAGCGCTTCAAAGAGCAGCTCGAGATCGTGCACCGGCTCTGGACCGAGGAGCGCGTCGACTTCCGCGGCCGCCACTACGTGCTCGAGGACGCGCCCGGCCTGCCGAGGCCGGTGCAGCGCCCGCGGCCGCCGCTGATCGTCGGCGGCTCGGGCAAGCGCGGCACCGTCGAGCCCGCGCTGCGCTTCGCCGACGAGTACAACTCGCCCTTCGTCACGGTCGAGGAGGCGGCGGCGATCCGGAAGAAGGTCGAGCCGCTGCGCTTCTCCGTGATGATCGGCTGCCTGATCGGCGCCACCCGCGCGGAGGCGCTCGGGCGCGCGCAGGAGCTCTACGGCCGCCGGCCGCGCGAGGCGAGCTTCGACGACTGGCTCGCGGCGTACTCGCAGCGCGCCGTCGTCGGCTCGGTCGACGAGGTCGCCGCGCAGCTGCGCGGCTACGCCGGCGCGGGCTGCGAGCGGGTGATGCTCCAGCACCTGCTCCACACCGACCTCGAACCGGTGCGCCTGATCGGGCGCGAGCTCGCGCCCGCGCTCGCCTAGTCGTCCCGCGCCGACCAGGTGCCGGGGATCACGTCGTCGAGCCACGGGATCCCCCACTCCCGGACCTGCACGATCCCAGCGAGGCGCGAGCGGCGCGGCAGGAACGAGTTCGCGAACGCCAGCTTCGCGATGCCGGCGCAGATGAAGGCGAGGATCGCGGCGAGCCACTTCGCCAGGTCGAGCGGCCCCGCGAAGAGCCACGCGAAGAGCACGGCGAACGCGGGCCACAGCGCGGCGTAGACGGCGTCCAGCGGCCGGCCGCGGATCAGGCGGCGGAGCACGCGCCCGCAGCCCATCGCGACGAAGAAGGCCAGCAGCCCGATCCAGAACGAGCCGCTCGTGTCGCCCGCGATCACGGCGGCGACGATCGCCAGCACGAAGAGCACCGGCCTGAGCAGGTTGGCGACCACGAAACCCGGCATCCGACGAGCATGCCACGCTGGCGCCGTGCAGGGCAACGGGACCGGCCGTCTGGAGGCGTTCAGCGACGGCGTCTTCGCGATCGCGGCGACGCTGCTCGTGCTCGAGTTCTCGATCGGCACCCACGAGCGCGACCTCGGCTCGGCCCTGCTCCACCTCTGGCCGGCGTATCTCGCCTACGCGACGAGCTTCGTCACGATCGGGATCATCTGGATCAACCACCACTACGGCGTCGAGACGCTGGAGCGCGCCGACCGGACGCTGATGTTCCTGAACCTGCTGCTGCTGATGACCGTCGCGTTCATGCCGTTCCCGACGAGGCTCGTCGCGGAGTACCTCCAGAAGCCGGGCGAACAGACCGCCGTCTACGCGTACGACGCGACGTTCGTGCTGATGGCGATCGTCTACAACGTCTGGTGGCGGTACGCGCGCGGCCGGCGGCGGCTGGTCGCCGAGCACGTCCCCGACTCGGCGCTGCGCGCGATCGACCGCGCCTTCGACCCGGGCGTGCCGCTGTACGTCGCCGCGTTCCTGATCGCGATCTGGAGCCCGCTCGGCAGCGTCGTGTTCACGCTCGCGATCGCAGCGTTCTACCTGCCCTCGGCGGCGCTCTTCAGCCGCGCGTGAGCCGGTCGACCTCCGCCTCGAGCCAGGCGGAGGCGACGGCGAGCTCCTCCGGGTCGGACGACTTGAGCACGAGCTCGACCCGCGGCCCGTCGGGCTGGAAGGTCGGATACGAGCCTGCGAGCACCGAGGGCCAGCGCTCGGCGAGCTCCACGAGCGCCTGCGCGATCACGCTCTCGCCGGTCCGGTAGACGCGGCGCCAGGAGCCGATCGGCGAGCCGTGGCGCAGCTCCTCCTCGATCGTCTCGAACATCGCCTCCATCTCGGACGGCAGGCCCGGCAGGACGTAGACGTTCTCGATCGCGAAGCCGGGCGCGCCGCCGTGCGGGTTCGCGAGCGGGCGCGAGCCGCGCGGCAGCAGCGCCCAGCGCGCGGCGTACTCCGGGTCGCGCGCGAAGCGCGCACGCAGGTCGGCGGCGAGCTCCGGCACCTCCTCCTGCGGCGCCGCGAACGCGGCGGCGATCGCCTCGCGCGTCAGGTCGTCCGGCGTGCCGCCCAGCCCGCCGGTGACGAGCACGACGTCGGCGCGTGGCGCCTCGGCCCGCACGAACTCCGCGATCGCGTCAATCTCGTCCGGGACCGCGGCGATCAGCCGCACGCGCACGCCGAGCGACGCGAGCCTGCGCGCGAGCCAGGAGGCGTTGGTGTTCGGAACGTCGCCCGAGGTGAGCTCGTTCCCGATCGTGAGGATCGTCGCTGTGCCGCTCACGCGGCGATCGTACGCGCGCTCGCGCTACGAGCTGTACAGGACGATGTCGACGCTGCCGCTCGACTGGAGCTGGATCGAGCCGTAGACGGTGCAGTAGCCGCCCGCGACCGGGACCTTCAGCGTCTTGGTCGCTTTCTTCGCGCGGTAGTCGAAGGCGGAAGAGGCGATCTTGAAGCCCTTCTGGCAGTTCACGGTGCCGGTGACGTGGGCGACGGCCGTCGCCGTGCTGACGATCTTCAGCCCGCGCGTGTTCGAGACCTGGGCGTTGAAGTTCGCGGAGGGGGCGAACTTGTTGCTGCTCTTCGCCTCGGTGACCTTCTTCCAGAGGCTCTGCGCGCTCGCGACCGGGACGGCGCCGAGCACGAGCAGGGCGACCGCGGCGAGTGCGACACGTCTCATGGGCGGGGACTCTAGGGCGCTGCGCGCGGCTGTCAAGTCCCCCCGAGGAGAACCGTCCTCGTCGCCCCGAAGCGGTCGAGGAAGACGCGGTCGTGCGTGACGAGCAGGACGGTGCCGTCGTAGGCGGCGAGCGCGCGCTCCAGCTCCTCGATCGCCTCGACGTCGAGGTGGTTCGTCGGCTCGTCGAGGACGAGGCAGTTGACGCCGCGCGCCGCCATCAGCGCGAGCAGCGCCCGCGTCCGCTCGCCCGGCGAGAGCGAGCTCGCGGGACGGAGCACGTCGTTCGCGCCGAGCCCGAACTTCGCCAGCTGCGTGCGCGCCGTCTCGGAGTCGAAGTCGCGGAACGCGTCGAGCAGCGGCTCGGGCCCGGAGAGGGCGGCGCGGTCCTGCTCCAGCTCGCCGAGGACGACGCCCGTGCCGAGCAGGCGCTCGCCGGCGGCGAGCGGGATCCGGCCGAGCAGCGCGTCGAGGAGCGTCGTCTTGCCGCTGCCGTTCGGGCCTGCGATCGCGACGCGGTCTCCCCAGCCGACGGCCAGGTCGAGCGGGCCGAGCCGGAAGCGGCCACGTTCGATCACCGCGTGCTCGAGCCGGAGGACGGCGTCGCCGCTGCGCGCGGACGGCGCGAGCTCGAGCCGCAGCTCCCACGGCTCGTACGGCTTCTCGACGGCCTCCACCTTCGCGAGCCGGGCGGCGTAGGTGCGCTTCACGTCCTTCGACTTCTTCTTCTTGCGACCCTGGCCGTAGCCGCGGCGCTCCCACTCGCTCATCCGGCGCTGCTGCTCCTCGATCCGGCTCCGCTCGGCGACCGAGCTCTCCCAGCGGCGGTAGTGGCGCTCGCGGCGGCGCTCCCGCTCGGCCTCGTAGTCGCTCCAGCCGCCCGCGTACTCGCGCGTGCCGTGGCCCCACTCGTCGAGCTCCACCACGCGCGTCACCACCGCGCCGAGGAAGGCGCGGTCGTGGGAGACGACGACGATCGACCCGCCGAAGCGCGCGAGCTGCCCTTCGAGCCACGCGAGACCGGCGAAGTCGAGGTCGTTGGTCGGCTCGTCGAGGAGGAGGACGTCGAAGCCCCCACCGTGGACAGGGTCGAGCATCGCCGCGAGCGCGGCGCGCGCGGCCTCGCCTCCGGAGCGGTCGCCCGCGTCGCGCTCCTGCGCGAAGTAGCCGACGGCGAGACCGGGCGGCGAGCGGCGGACGGCGCCCACGTCCGGCTCCTCCAGGCCTGCGAGCAAACGCAGGAGCGTCGACTTGCCGGCGCCGTTCGGGCCGACGAGCCCGATCCGGGCGCCTGCGGGGACGACGAGCTGGACGTCCCGCAGGACCTCCTGGACTCCGAACGACTTCGAGACGCCGGCCGCGACGAGCGAGCCGGAACGGCGAGACATGCGACGACCTCCTTGGCTGGAGAGAACGGGAGCCGGGTGAGGAGGTCAGTTCCGCATAGTCGGCGCGAGGCGCCGGGCCGGACTATAGCCCGTCGGGCGGCTCCAGCCCCAGCGACTCGCAGGCCCACGGCAGCGCGACGCGGAGCTGGTCGAGCTGGAAGCCGCGGACGAGCGGCGCGCCCTCGGGCGGCGGCAGGTGCGCGTGCGAGGCGAAGAAGCCGGCGAGCATGGCGACGAGCCCTCCGGGCAGGTCGGGCGCGATCTCTGCCGGCCACGGGCCGCCCTCGAGGGTCAGCGTCGGCAGCCAGTAGGCGAGGTCGAGCGCGGGATTGCCGCGCCGTGCCCAGTTCCAGTCGACGAGCACGGCGCGGCCGCCACGCAGGCAGAGGTTGTCGCTGCGGACGTCGCAGTGGACGAGGGCGTCGCCGTCGATCGGCGCGTGCGCCTCGGCCTCGGCGAGCGCGGGCGCCGTCCGCTCGACCCAGCCGGGCGACGCGACACCGAGCGAGAGGAACGGCTCTGGGTCGGCGGCGATCTCCGCCCAGGCGAGCAGCCGCGGGAACGGGGTCAGGCCTTCGAGGGTCGTCTCGGCCACCTCGGCGAGCGTGGTGAGCACCAGCTCCACGTCGCCGGGCCGCCAGGGCGGCGGCCAGTGCGCACCCGGCGACAGGTCCTCGAGAACGAGCAGCGGCCGCTCGCCGTCCTCGAACGCGAGCAGGCGCGGCGCGAACGGCGCCTCGAGGAGGGCGAGGATCTCGGCCTCGCGGCGTACGAAGTCGGGCGTCGGCGGGATCGAGGCCTCCTTCGCGAAGGCGCGCGTGCCGTCGGCGAGCGCGAACGTCCAGTGCTCGTTCCGCGACCAGCCGCGATACGCGACGGGCTCCCACGAGACGGCCTCCGTGCCGAGCAGCCGCTCGGCGCGCTCGACGGCCTCGGGCTTCATCCGCGGAGGGGGAGGACGAACACGCCTCCCTCATCCTGCAGCACGCGCACGTTGGCGCCGTAGTGCGCCGCGACGTTCGGCGCCGAGAGCACCTCCGCGGCGCTGCCGTCGGCGACCACCTCGCCGCGGTCGAGCAGGAGCAGCCGGTCGGCGTACTGGCCGGCGAGCGTCAGGTCGTGCATCGTCGAGACGACGGTCAGGCCGTCCTGCCGGAGCGAGTCGACGAGGTCGAGCACGAGCTGCTGGCGGCCGAGGTCGAGCGCCGTCGTCGGCTCGTCGAGCAGGACGAGGCGGGGCTCCTGCGCCAGCGCGCGCGCGAGCACCGTCCGCTGCAGCTCGCCGCCGCTGAGCGAGCCGAGCCGGCGCTCGGCGAAGCGCTCCAGCTCGAGCCTGCGCAGAGCGCGTGCGGCCGCGGCGCGGTCGCCGCGGCTCTCCGACCCGAGGTACGAGATGTGCGGCGTCCGCCCGAGCAGGGCGTACTCCGCGACCGTCAGCTCCGGCGGTGTCTCCGGCTTCTGCGGGACGAAGGCGACGAGGCGCGCGAGCTCGCGCCGCGAGAGGCTGCGCGCGTCGCGCCCGCCGAGCGCGATCCGCCCGCCGTAGGGGACGAGCCCGGCGAGCGCGCGCAGCGCGGACGTCTTCCCCGCTCCGTTCGGCCCGATCAGCGCCGTCCAGGAGCCGGCCTCCGCCGCGAACGAGAGCTCGCGCACCGCCTCGACGCCGCCGAAGCGCACCGACACGTCGCGGAGCTCGATCACCGCATCGACCTCGCCGTGCGCAGAACGACGGCGAAGAACGGGGCGCCGAAGAACGCGGTCACGACGCCGATCGGCAGCTCCGCCGGCGAGAGGATCGTCCGCGCGATCACGTCGGTGAGGACGAGGAAGCCGCCGCCGACGAGCAGCGAGAGCGGGACGACGGCGCGGTAGCTCGTCGAGACGAGCAGGCGGACGGTGTGCGGGACGATGATCCCGACGAACGCGATCAGCCCGCTGACCGAGACCGCCGCCGCGGTGCCGAGCGTCGCGGCGACGACGATCACGAGCCGCGTCCGCGCGACGTTCACGCCCAGGCTCGCCGCCTCGTCGTCCCCGAGCGAGAGCACGTCGAGCACGCGCCGGTGCAGGACGAGCACCAGCGAGCTGAGGGCGATGTACGGCGCCGCGACCTCCACGTCGTGCCAGGACGAGGTCGAGAAGCCGCCGAGCAGCCACGAGTAGACGTTCTGGAGGACGTCCGTGTGGCGCTGCTGGACGAAGGTCTGCACCGCCGCGGTGAACGTCGCGACGGTGACGCCCGCGAGGACGAGGGCGCCGGTCGTGCGCGCGGCCCCGGCCGAGCGCCCGAGCACGTACGTGAGCGCGGTGGCCGCGATCGCGCCTGTGAAGGCGGCGAGCGGGACGACGACGCCGGTGCCGGCGGAGGCGACGCCGTAGACGATCGCCAGCGTCGCGCCGAGCCCGGCGCCGCCGGCGACGCCGAGCAGGTACGGGTCAGCGAGCGGGTTCCGGAAGACGCCCTGGTACGAGGCTCCCGCGACCGAGAGCATCCCGCCGACGAGCATCGCCAGCACGACGCGCGGCGCGCGCAGCTGCCAGAGCACCGCGTGCTGGACCGAGTCGAGCGACGAGTGCACGTGGAGCAGCGGCACGGCGGAGAGGACGGAGCGGGCGATCGCGCCCGCTCCGATCCCGACCGGCCCGACGCCGAGGCCGACGAACAGCGCCCCGACGAGGAACGCGGCCGCCGCGAGCCCCCAGCGCGGCTTGACGCCGCGCGCCTCGACCCGCAGCGACTCCGCGCGCGAGCTCATTTCTTCTTCGCGATCGCCGCGACGGCTCTGGCGAACTGGACGACGCGCGGTCCCCAGCGCGAGGCGACCGAGTCGTCCACCGAGACGACGCGATGGTTCTTCACGGCCGCGATCCCGCCCCAGCCCGGCCGCGCAGCGACCGTCGCCGGCGTCTGGCCGCAGCACTTCGAGTCGGCCAGGACGATGATCTGCGGGTTCGCGGAGACGATGTACTCGGCCGACAGCTGCGGATAGCCCGTGTGCGCCGAGTCGGCCGCGTCGGCGATGTCCCTGAAGCCGAAGAGCTTGTAGATCCGACCGATGAACGTCGCCGAGGTGGCGGAGTAGTACGTCTGGTCGAGCTCGTGGTAGAGCGTGACGTGGCGGCGCTGCGCCTTCGGGACGCTCTGGACGATCTTCTTCAGCTGCGTCTCCATGCCGTGCACGACCTTGGTCGCCTGGGCCTCGTGGCCGGTGAGCCGCCCGAGGTCGCGGATCTCCTCGTACGCCTGCGCGAGGTTGTCGGCCGCGGGCTCGTAGACGACCTGGATGCCCAGCTTCTGCAACTGCGCGGTCCACGGCCCCTGGTACGAGATGACGACGAGGTCGGGCTTGTAGCCGGCGATCGCCTCGACATTCGGCGTGTAGCCGGAGAGGTCGGTGTGCGGCGCCTGCTTCGGGTAGTCGGACTGGTTGTCGACGGCGACGACCTGGCTCCCCGCGCCGACGGCGAACAGGTCCTCGGTCAGGGTCGGGGAGAGCGAGACGATCCGCGAGGGAGTCGCGCGGCGGGCGGCGGCGGTCCACGGGACGGCCACGAGAGCTGCCGCGACGACCGCGAGAACGAGAGAACGGCGAAGCAACGAATCCTCCTTCCGCGAGGGGTTCGAGCGTTGGCGGCGGGCGGCAGGTCTTCTGACTCGGGGCTCCCTCCTCCGCCGCCTTCCCGGGTCGTGCGACCCAGTGGCGTCGTGGCGGAAGAGCGTCTCCCCTTACAGCGGCGGGACCGTCCCGGTCTTGCACCGGAGTTCCCTCACCGCTCGCCGGTGTGTTGTGGCGGGACACTAGCATCGAGGGGTGGCGGCGTACGCGCTCGATCTCGACGCTGTGATCGCGGACACGCGCCCGCTCTGGAACGACTGGCTGGAGGACGCTGCGCGGCGCGCGCGTGTCGAGCTGGCGGGGCTGCCGGAGGACCGCGCGGCGGCGGCGCCGCTCCTCGACGAGCTGCTCGGAGACTGGCGGCCGCTGCTGGAGCGGTTCGCCGCCGACCGCGCGCCGGTCTACGTGCGAACGCGCGCGGACACCGCGGCGCGCCTGCGCGC
>DASZYW010000024.1:0-2695 GCA_035545195.1 Gaiellaceae bacterium | reverse complement strand
GTCAGGCGGAGGTAGCGGTAGAAGGCGGTGTCCTCGACGCCCTTCGCCATCACCGGGCCGGTCGTCTGCTGCCAGCGCACGACGAACTCGGACTCGGGAGTCTCGCCTTCGGGCTCGCAGTAGGTGCGGTAGACGTGGAGCGACGCAGCCGCCTCCTCCAGCCCGGTCAGCGGCACGAGCGCGCGCAGCCGCTCGAACTCCGGCCGGAAGATCGTCCGCGCCACCTCGAGCTTCGCCTCGTGCGCGACCTCGGCGAAGGAGCGCCGCTCGCCTGTCAGCTCGGCGTAGAGCTCGGTCAGCGGCGCCTCGCCGGCCGGGTCGACGAAGAGCGCGGTGACGTCGTTCGCGAACTCGTAGCCCGTCGTCCCCTCGACCGGCCAGTCGGCTCGAAGCGGCTCGCCCGGCTCGAGGATCTTCTCCACCCAGACGTGGCGCGCGCCGCGGTCGGCGAGCCGTTGCAGGTACTCGCGCGGGTTGGCGAGCCCGTCCGGATGGTCGATCCGGAAGCCGTCCACGAGCCCCGCGTCGAGCAGCTCGATCACTTTGGCGTGCGTCGTCTCGAAGACCCCGGGATCCTCGACGCGCACGCCGGCGAGCTCGCCGATGTCGAAGAAGCGCCGGTACCAGCCGCTCTCGGGGTCCCAGTCGAAGAAGCGTTCGCGCAGCTCGGGGTCGCGCCAGAAGCGGTTCTCCTCCTCCGAGGTCGCCATGTGGTTCGGGACGACGTCGACGATCGCGCCGAGGCCGGCCTCGCGGGCGGCGCCGAGGAGCGCGCGCAGCTCCTCCTCGCCGCCGAGATCCGCCGAGACGCGGGTCGGGTCGACGACGTCGTAGCCGTGCGTCGAGCCGCGCCGCGCCTGCAGCACCGGGGAGAGGTAGAGGTGCGAGACGCCGAGCTCGGCGAGGTACGGCAGCGCGACCTCGCGCACGCGGCGGAAGCCGAGCTCCTCCGTCAGCTGGAGGCGGAAGGTGCAGCGGAACTCGTGCACGCCGCCCGTTCTTTCCCGCCACGGCCGGTGTCAGACACCGGCCGTGGCCGAAGAGGACCGTCGTGCCTCGAGTCGAGCGTCCACGAACGCGCGCAACCGTTCGCGCGAGCCGTCGACCTCGCCGAGCACCCGCGACGCGTCCACGAACGCGAAGTCGTCCGTCAGACCCAGCGTCGTGGAGTAACTACACCACCGCCAATCCTCGACCCGCGGGGTGAGACCAGCCTCGACGGCGTTGAGGACCACGTAGGCGTAGACGCCCAGCAGATCGGAGCCGGTGCGAACGCGCCGACTGCAGTAGCGGCGCCGCACGAACTGGCCGGCGCGTGCATGTCGATCGTTGAAGTGCCTGCTATATGCATGATTCAGCTGCTTCATGCCGAGCGGGAGCGATGCGTCGCCCGTCTCGAGCAAGAGATGGACGTGCGTCGTGACCTGGCAGAACGCGAGGCACGTCCAGCTGAAGCGGTCGAGGACGACGACGAGCCGACGGATCCACGACATCCGGTCGACCTCGTCCACGTAGTAGGGCTCGTGCCCGGTCGCGTTGATCCAGACGTGCTGCAGACCAGGAGCTGCATCTCGCGGTGACGGGGGCACCGGCAAGAGGATGAACGTGCCGGGCGCCGCGCTCAAGACGCATCATCGGCCATGGCCGCAGCGGACACGGCCGGTGTCAGACACCGGACGTGTCCGCTTCAGACGCGGCGCAACAGCAGCAGCGAGTGCGCCTGCACGGTCACCGGCGCCCGCGCGCCGAGCCTGCCTTCGGGCGCCGCGCCGGTGGCGAGCTCCAGCTCCCAGTGCGAGCCGAAGCGCCGCGTCGGCAGCGTGAACTCCACGTCCTCGCTGTACGTGTTGAAGAGGAGCAGGAACGAGGCGTCGGCGATCGGCTCGCCGTGCTCGGTGTGCGAGCGGATCTCCTCGCCGTTGAGGAAGGCGCCGAGCGTCTTCGTCGCCGGGTTCTGCCAGTCGCGCTGCGTCATCCGCTTCCCGTCCGGCCGGAACCACCAGACGTCGGGCAGGCCGGAGCCCTCGTGCGACGAGCCGGTGAGGAAGTCGGCGCGCCGGAACACGGGATGCTCGCGCCGGAGCCGGATCAGGCCGCGGACGAACTCGATCAGCTCCTCGTCCGCGCTCGACCAGTCGAACCAGGAGATCTCGCTGTCCTGGCACCACGCGTTGTTGTTGCCACCCTGGGTGCGGCCGAACTCGTCGCCGCCGAGCAGCATCGGCACGCCCTGCGAGAGGAAGAGCGTCGTCAGGAAGTTGCGCTTCTGCCGCGCGCGCAGCGCCCGCACCTGCGCGTCGTCGGTCGGCCCCTCGACGCCGAGGTTCCACGAGCGGTTGTCGTCGGTCCCGTCCTTGTTCTCCTCGCCGTTCGCCTCGTTGTGCTTCCCGTTGTAGGAGACGAGGTCGTTGAGGGTGAAGCCGTCGTGCGCGGTGACGAAGTTGATCGACGCGAACGGGTCGCGGCCGTTCGACTGGTAGAGGTCGGCGGATCCGGTGAACCGCTGCGCGAACTCGCCGACCGACCCCTGGCCGCGCCAGAAGTCGCGGACGGAGTCGCGATACTTCCCGTTCCACTCCGCCCAGAGGACGGGGAAGTTGCCGACCTGGTAGCCGCCCGGGCCGACGTCCCAGGGCTCCGCGATCAGCTTCACCTGCGAGATCACCGGGTCCTGGTGGATCGTGTCGAAGAAGGC
>DASZYW010000023.1:0-13101 GCA_035545195.1 Gaiellaceae bacterium | reverse complement strand
GCGACGACCGCGGCGTAGCTCGCCTGGGTGTGGCGGACGAGCTTCAGCGACCCGGTCGTGCCGGAGGTGGCGAGCAGGAGCAGGTCGGCCTCCGGTTCCGGCTCGGGCGGCTCCTCGGCCGGGAAGCCACGCGCCTCCGCGTGCAGCGCCTCGAGCGGGAGCGTCTCGACGCCGAGATCGGCGTCGCGGTCGGCGACGAGCAGCTGCGCGCCGCCGAGCCGGAGGATCTCCCGCTGCTCCGGCGCGGCGAGGCGCGAGTTGAGCGGTACGCGGGCGATTCCCGCCTTGACGCAGGCGAAGTCGAGCGGGACGGACTCGAGCCGGTTGTCGACGAGGAGACCGACGCGCTCGACGCCGCGCGCCCGCAGGGCGCCTGCGAGCCGCCGGGCCAGCTCGTCCGTTTCCGCGAACGTCAGGCGGTCGTCGCCGTGGAGGAGCGCGGTGCGCCCGCCGTGCTGCCGCGCGCCGCGGGCGATCAGCTCGGCCGTCGTCGGCATGCGGCGATCCTACGGCTCTTACGAAGCCCATATCGGCCTCTCATCTTCTTCCTAGCCGGCGTGGGCACCATGGGGCCTACAACGCGTGAACCAAGGAGAAGGACAAGAGATGAATCCCGACAACCGCTATCGCGGCCTGCTGCGCCGCGGCGCACCGCTGATCGCCGCGCTGGCCATCGGCGGCGGCACGGGCGCGGGCGTGTACGCGCTGACGAGCGGCGGCTCGAGCTCGAACGCGACGCACGCGACGACGCCGACCGCGATCGTCCCCGCCCAGCCCGCATCGACGTCGGCCACGTCCTCGACGTCGCTGACGAAGCTCTACAGCGACGACGCGCCCGGCGTCGTCGACATCACCGTCGACTCGACCAGCTCGTCGGGCAACGGCTTCAACCCGTTCGGCCCCGGCGGCGGCTCCCAGGAGACGCAGGCCGAGGGGACGGGCTTCGTGATCGACACGAAGGGCGACATCATGACCGCCGAGCACGTCGTCGACGGCGCGAACACGATCACCGTCCGCTTCCAGGACGGCTCGACCGCGAAGGCGACGCTCGTCGGCAGCGACTCCTCGACCGACGTGGCGGTGATCAAGGTCGACGTCGACTCGTCGAAGCTCCACCCGCTCACGCTCGGCGACTCCTCGAGCGTCGAGCCCGGCCAGACCGTCGCCGCGATCGGCAGCCCGTACGGCCTGCCGGAGACCCTCACCGCCGGCATCGTCAGCGCGATCGAACGGACGATCACCGCGCCCAACAACTTCTCGATCCCGGGCGCGATCCAGACCGACGCGTCGATCAACCACGGCAACTCCGGCGGCCCGCTGATCGACGTCGCCTCGAACACCGTGATCGGCGTCAACGTCCAGATCGAGAGCGACTCGGGCGACAACTCCGGCGTCGGCTTCGCCGTCCCGGTCAACGCGGCGAAGAACGTCGCCGACACGCTGATCGCCGGCGGCACCGTCAAGCACGCTTATCTCGGCGTGACGGTCGGCGACCCGGCGAGCGGGAACGGCGCCGAGATCGGGTGCGTCGTCAACGGCGGCCCGGCCGACCAGGCGGGGCTCCAGCAGAACGACGTCGTCACCGCGGTCGACGGCCAGTCGATTCAGAGCGCCGACGCGCTGACGACGAACCTCGGCAGCCGGACTCCCGGCGACAAGGTGACGCTGAAGATCGAGCGCGGCGGCTCGACGAAGACCGTCAGCGTCACGCTGGGCAGCCGCCCGTCCAGCGCGCAGTCCAACAACTGCTCGCAGTAGAGCCTCCTCCCAAGCGGACACGTCCGGTGTCAGACACCGGACGTGTCCGTTGCGGACCCGCGCTAGTGCTTCCAGAAGACGCGCGTCGGGACGAAGCGCCTCGGCGCGCTGACCGTCTTGCCCTTGACGGTCACCTGCTGGCCGGCCTCGATCGTCACGTTGCCGGCGCCGTTGCCGATCGGCCAGACCAGCACGTGCCCGCGGACGCAGGTGACGGCGTCGCCGCCGGACTTCGAAGGCGCGATCGTCGCCGCGCCCGGGGTGGCCTCGTCGTCGGAGGAGGAGAACTGGGCGTGGTAGCCCTGCACCGCGACGCCCTTCCCGCCGTTCCCCCAGGCGTAGTAGACCGTCCCCCGCTCGGCCGTCCAGGCGGAGAGCGCGCCCGGCGTCAGCCAGCCGAGCGTGCTGTTGCGGTCGAGCGTCAGCGTGCCCCAGTTCGAGCTGATCGTCGCGGGAGCGCCGGCCGTCGTGACGAGGTCGCCGGCCCGCAGCGTCGCGCTCCTCGTCTTCGCCGTCCTGCCGTTGTGCGTGACGGAGACGAGCGTCGAGAAGGTCGCCTTCGCCGTCGTGCTCGCGCCTGAGCCGCCGGAGCCCTTCGAGCCGCCGCCGGAGCTCGGCGTCACCTTCGCGGTGACCTGGACGAGGTTCGACCACCACTCCTGCGGATACGGACAGTTGGTCGGGCTGCCGTTGCACGTGTCCCACGTGACCACCTGCACCCAGTAGGTGGCGCCGTTCGTCAGCGGCTCGGTGTCGAGCGACGTCTGCGTGTCGCCGATGTCCTGGTGACCCGGGCAGTCGCCGTCGCCGTAGTGGTAGAGCACGTCGTAGCAGTAGAGCGGGTCGCCGCGCTCGGGATAGCACCAGTGTTCGCGGTCGGACGGGAGGCAGACCGTGTATCCGTCCTCGTTCGTGCCGAGGTGGCCGATCTGCTCGAGCTTGCCGCCGCTCCCGGCGGAGCTGTCGTAGAGGAACTCCATCCCGACCTCGCCCGCCGGCATCGTCCAGGTCGCGTGCAGCGACCCGTCGGCGTTCGAGGTCACCGTCAGGACGGGAGGTGTCGAGCCTGCCGATCTCGCGCTCCCCGCCGAGGCGGTGGTGGCGAGGGCGGCGACTGTGAGAGCGAGGGTGAGAGCGAGCGTCTTCATGCTCCCGGCCTAGGCCAGAAGCGGCCTCAACCCAAGCGGGGATTCACGTATCCCAGCGCGGGTGGTGCTCCTTCGCCCACTCCTCGCTGACCGTGCCGACCGTCATCCCGCGCAGCGCGTGGCGCGTCGCCGGATGGATCACCGCGAGATAGAGGTGCCCGACGAGCAGGACGACCGAGGCGTAGAGCAGCCCGTCGTGGAGCACGACCGTCGACGCGAAGCGGAACCGGGTGTCGCGCTCGCCGAGCCAGAGCAGCATCCCGGAGACGAAGAAGAGGACGAGGAACGCGGCGGTGAGGGTCGCGTTGACCTTCTGGCCGGCGTTGAAGCGTCCCTGCGGCGCCGGCCGGCGCAGCCGCAGCCAGTCGACGTCCTCCCGCTCGAAGAGATCGATGTCGCGCGCGGTACGCAGCAGGCCGCGCCGGTCGCCGAGGACGGCGACGAGCGCGAGGGCCGACACCCAGCCGATCCCGCCCCAGAAGTGGATGTCCTTGATCTCGGGCCTCCGCCCCACGTCGGCGGCGAGGCTCGGCAGGTAGAGGATCAGCCCGGTCGCGAGCAGGATCAGGAAGCCGGCGGCGTTCACCCAGTGCAGCAGCCGCTCGGTGCGCGAGAAGCGCCTGACGTAGCCCGCGCGCGTCACGAGGAGTAGCCGTTGGAGCGGCCGACCCAGGCGTCCTGGTCGTAGCCGAGCAGCTCCCAGTAGCCGGGCTGCGGCGTCGAGACGAGCCCGATCCCGGCCAGCCACTTGACGTTCTTGTAGCCGTACATCTCCGGGATGATCAGCCGGAGCGGGGCGCCGTGCTCGCGCGGGAGCGGCTGCCCGTCCATCTCGTACGCGAGCATCACGTCCTTCAGCTTCGCCTGGTCGAGCGAGAGCGAGTCCACGTAGGGCTTCTCGGCCGAGACGAACTCGAGCCCGCCCGCCTCCGGCAGCGGCTTCGCCTGCGCGAGGACGTCGTGCAGGCGGACGCCGCCCCAGCGGACGTTCTTGACCGTCCAGCCGGTGACGCAGTGGAAGTCGGAGACCTGGTCGGCGCGCGGCAGCGAGCGGAGGTCGTCGTAGCTGAGCTGGAGCGGCTGCTGCACGAGGCCGCCGATGCTGAGCCGCCACGTCGCCGGGTCGAAGGTCGGCATCGTGTCGGCGACCGTGTAGATGCGCCAGCCCTTCGTCGGCACGAGCGGGACGAGGCTCTCGGCGCCGCCGATCGACCCGGAGACCTTGCTCCAGACGGGCTTGCCCCACGCGAGCGAGGAGACACCGCCGAGCACCGTGGCGAGGAAGACGCCACGACCGATCTTCCGGGGCTGGTCCACCACCGGAATGGTCGCACGCGGAGCGGGCGCGCCGCCTTACCGTTTTCTGAATCTGAGGCGCTTCGGGCGCAGCTCGAGCCGCTTCTTGCCGAGGCCGGAGATCACCATCAGCCAGCCCACCATCAGGGTGGGAAGGATCACGGAGAAGGTGCCGTTGGCCACGTCTCCAGAGTGCCGGTCCGCCGCCCGCGCACCATCAGCGCCGGCGCTGATCGCCGTGCGGCCGAGTACGGAAATAGGATCGCCGAATGGAGCACGCCGCAGAGCAGGCCTCCCCGCGCACCGCGCAGCTGGCGCTCGTCGCCGCGATCCTCGGCTCCTTCATCGTCTTCCTCGACTCGTCGGTCGTGAACGTCGCGCTGCCGGCGATCCAGCGCGACCTCGGCGGCGGCCTTGCGGCGCAGCAGTGGGTGGTCGACGCGTACCTGCTCACGCTGGGCTCGCTGATCCTCGTCGGCGGCTCGCTCGGCGATCTGTTCGGGCAGGTGCGGGTGTTCGCGCTCGGCGTCGCGGCCTTCGGCGCCGCGTCGGTGCTCTGTGCGGTCGCATGGGACCCGACGATGCTGATCGTCTTCCGCGGCCTGCAGGGGATCGCCGGCGCCCTGCTCACGCCCGCCTCGCTCGCGCTGATCACGGCGACGTTCTCGGGCACGCAGCGCGGAGCGGCGATCGGGACGTGGACCGCGTGGACGGGGATCGCGTTTGTCGTCGGGCCGCTCGTCGGCGGCTGGCTGATCGACGTCTGGAGCTGGCGCGTGATCTTCCTGATCAACATCCCGATCGCCGTCGCGACGCTCGCCATCGTCAAGCTCGCGTCGCCGCCGTCGGTCGAGAAGGAACGTGTCCGCGTCGACCTCATCGGCGCGGTGCTCTGCGCCGGCGGGCTCGGCGCGATCGTCTTCGGGTTCATCGAGCAGCCGCGGCTCGGCTGGGGAGCGGCGGTCGGGGGAGCGCTCGCCGGCGGGGGCGTCGCGCTCGCCGGCTTCGTCGGCCACGAGCTGCGGACCGCGCACCCGATGCTGCCGCTGCGGCTCTTCGGGAAGCGGAACTTCTCGGTCACGAACGTTGAGACGCTCGCGGTCTACGGCGGGCTCTCGACCTGGAGCTTCTTCCTGATCCTCTTCCTGCAGCAGATCGCCGGCTACTCGGCGTTCCGCGCCGGGCTGGCGACCGTCCCGGTGACGATCGTGATGTTCCTGCTCTCCCGCTTCACGGGCGCGCTCTCGATGCGCTTCGGCCCGCGCCTGTTCATGGCGGCCGGGCCGCTCGTCGCCGGCGCGTCGACGCTGGCGCTCGCCCGGCTCCCGGTCCACCTCGACTACTGGGCCGACCTCCTGCCGCCGCTGCTCGGCTTCTCGGTCGGGCTCTCGCTGACGGTGGCGCCGCTGACGACGACCGTGCTCAGCGACGCCGGGCCGAGCGACGCGGGCATCGCCTCGGGCGTGAACAACGCGGTCGCGCGCGTCGCCGGCCTCGTCGCGATCGCGGTCGTCGGCATCGCGGCCTCGGGCGGCGGCACGGCGCTGACCGGGCACGGATTCCACGTCGCCATGCTGATCACCGCCGCGCTGATCGCCGCCGGAGGCGCGATCGGCGCGCTCGGCATCCGCAATCCACATACATAGGTAGTTCCTATGTAGACTCACGCCGTGGCGAAGGCGACCTACACGGCCTCGGAGGCGGCCCGCGCGCTCGGGATCAGTCTGGACACGCTGCGGCGCTGGGACCGCGAGGGCCGGATCCGCACCGAGCGGGACAAGGGCAACCGCCGCGTCGTCCGCGCCGCCGAGCTCGAGCGCCTGCGCGGAGACGCCTCGCACGAGCTGAGCGCCCGCAACCGCTTCCGCGGCACCGTCACCTCCGTGCAGGTCGAGGGGCTGCTCGCGCAGGTCGAGCTGACCGTCACCGAGCCTGCGCGCGTCGTCGCCGTCGTGACGCGCGACGCCGTCGAGGCGCTGCAGCTGAAGCCGGGGATGGAGGCGACCGCCGTCGTCAAGGCGACCTCCGTGATGGTCGAGCGGTGAGGCGCCTCCTCCTGGTCACCGCCCTGCTGGCGGCGCTCGCGTCGCCCGCCGCCGCCTCCGCGCCGAGGCTGACCGTCTTCGCGGCCGCGTCGCTCACCGACGTCTTCCCGCAGATCGACCCGCACGAGCGCTACTCGTTCGCCGGCTCGAACGCGCTCGCGGCGCAGATCAGGCAGGGCCTCCCCGCCGACGTCTTCGCCTCCGCGAACGTGACGATCCCGGACCAGCTCTACGAGCAGGGCCTCGTCGAGAGGCCCGTCCTCTTCACGGCGAACACACTCGTGATGATCGCCCGCAAGGGGAACCCCGACCACCTGCACGGGATCTACAGCCTGGGCGGCGACTCCGGCCTGAAGATCGTGATGGCCGCGAAGGGCGTGCCGGTCGGCGACTACACGCGCACCGTGCTCGCGAAGGCGGACCTCTCGGGCGTCGTCGGGCGCGCCGTCAGCCAGGAGACCGACGTGCGCGAGGTGCTGTCGAAGGTGGCGCTCGGCGAGGCCGACGTCGGCTTCGTCTACGCGACCGACGCGAAGGCCGTCCCCGGTCAGGTGGCGGTGTTCGCGATCCCGCGTCAGTTCCAGCCGAAGGTCAACTACGCCGCCGCGGCCGTGAAGGCCGGCTCGCACCTCGCCGCCGCCGAGGCGTGGGTGAGGCGGCTGAAGGGGAAGGCGGCGCAGAGGAAGCTGCGGGCCGCGGGCTTCCTCGTGCCGGGCCGGGGCTGATGCGCCGGCTGACGGGAGCGGCGGTCGTCTTCGCGGCCGCCTTCCTCACCTTCGCGTTCCTCGTCCTGCCGGTGGTGGCGATCTTCGCGCGCGTCTCGCCCGGCAGGCTGGTCGCGCAGCTCTCGAACCCCGTCGCGACGGACGCGCTCGAGCTCTCCCTGAAGACGACCGCGATCGCGCAGGCGCTGATCCTCCTGGTCGGCACGCCGGCCGCGTGGCTGCTCGCGTCGCGCCGCTTCCGCGGGCGCGGGCTCGTCGTCACGCTCGTCGAGCTGCCGCTCGTCCTCCCGCCCGCGGTCGCCGGGATCGGGCTGATCGCCGCGTTCGGCCGCTTCGGGCTGCTCGGCGGGACGCTCGACGCGTTCGGGATCCGGCTCGGGCTGACGCAGGCCGCGGTGGTGCTGGCGGTCGCGTTCGTCGCGTCGCCGCTCTACCTCCGCCAGGCGATCGCCGCGTTCGAGGCGGTCGACCAGGACATGGTCGCGGCGGCGCGGACGCTCGGCGCAGGTCCCGGGCGCGCGTTCTTCCGAGTCGTCCTCCCGCTCGCGCGCAACGGCCTCGCGGCAGGCGAGGCGCTCGCGTTCGCGCGCGGCCTGGGCGAGTTCGGCGCGACGATCATGTTCGCGGGGAGCCTCCAGGGCGTCACGCAGACGCTCCCGCTCGCGATCTACCAGGAGTTCGCGGTCAACTTCGACGTGACGCTCGCGATGAGCGCCCTCCTCGTCCTCGTCAGCACGGCGCTGCTCGTCGCGCTCAAGGTGACCCTGCAATGGCAACCCTCACAGCGGACTTCGCGCTTCCTCTTCGCAGCTTCGAGCTAGCGCTCGAGCTCGAGGTCGAGGGGACGGTCGCGCTCGTCGGACCGTCGGGGGCCGGCAAGACCTCGACGCTGCGCGTGGTCGCCGGGCTCGCGCGGCCGGCGCGCGGGCACGTCGAGCTGGACGGCGAGGCCTGGGTGGACGCGGAGCGTGGCGTCTTCGTGCCGCCGGAGCGGCGGCGAGTCGGGCTCGTCTTCCAGGACTACGCGCTCTTCCCCCACCTCTCGGTGCGCCGCAACGTCGAGTTCGGCGCCGAGGGACGGCCGGTGGACGAGCTGCTGGAGCGGCTGCGGATCGCCGCGCTCGCGGACGCGCGCCCGCGCGAGCTCTCGGGCGGGGAGCGCCAGCGCGTCGCGCTCGCGCGCGCGCTCGCGCGCGACCCGGAGGTGCTGCTCCTGGACGAGCCGCTCGCCGCGCTCGACGCGCACACGAAGACGGCGGTGCGCGCGGAGCTGGCGGAGCTGCTGCGCTCGCTCCGGCTCCCCACGCTGCTCGTGACGCACGACTACGAGGACGCGGCGGCGCTCGCGGACACCGTCGGCGTGCTCGTCGACGGCGGCCTGCGCCAGCTCGCCTCGCCGGCCGAGCTCGTGGCGCGGCCGGGCGACGCGTTCGTCGCCTCCTTCACCGGCGCGAACCTGCTCCACGGGATCGCGCAGCGAGGCGCGCTCACGACGGTGCGACTGGCGAGCGGCGACGAGCTCTACTCCACCGACGAGGCGGAGGGCGAGGTCGGCGTCGTCGTCTACCCGTGGGAGATCTCGGTCGCGCGCGAGCACGCCGAGCGCGGCGACTCGGCGCTGAACGTCGTCCGCGGCGAGGTCGGCTCGGTGGTGGAGGTCGCGAACCGCGTCCGCGTACGCATCGGCCCGGTCACGGCCGAGGTCACCGCCGCGTCGGCGGAGCGGCTCGCGCTCGCGAGCGGCGGCGTCGCCTACGCGACGTTCAAGGCCACCGGGACACGTCTCGTGCCACTCGCCTGAGCTCGCGCCAGACGGCGCGCGCGAACGGCGCGATCAGCACCGCCCAGAGCAGCAGGCTGGTGAAGAGCGCGAGCGCGTCGACGCTCTCGTGGCCCTGCTTCTCCCAGTAGACGTCCTTCAGGTTCAGCCAGAGCGCGAACTCGTCGAGGATCAGCGCGCCGCAGACGCCGTAGGCGATCGCCGTCCAGCGGAAGGCACGCCGGCTCGGCTGCGTCTCCACTCCGAAGAGGAGCAGCCAGACGTA
The DNA here is from genome assembly GCA_035545195.1 of Gaiellaceae bacterium. Taxonomy (GTDB): domain Bacteria; phylum Actinomycetota; class Thermoleophilia; order Gaiellales; family Gaiellaceae; genus Palsa-739. The sequence goes on along the minus strand of DASZYW010000023.1, from coordinate 4,084 downwards.
CCCGACGACGAGCAGCCCGACGATCCCGAAGACGAGGTGATGGACGTGCACGCCGTCGACGACGATGCCTCCGTTCGCGCCGGCGCCGTGCCGGTGGAGCAGCGTCGTGACGCCGCGGGTGATCGCGAGCGCGACGAGGAAGCCGAGCGTGGCGAACATGGACCGCTCGCGGCGCGGCCCCAGGTGGTGGTGGAGGTGAAGGCCGCGCTCGGGCTCGCTCACACCGCGACGGTAGCGCGGTACGCGTCCACGACGAAGGGCAGCGACCAGCCGGCGCCGTCCTCCCACTCGAACGGCGCCAGCGTCGGCTCGAGCCGCTCCAGCAGGGCGTCGCGCTCCGCCTCGGGGAGCCGCGCGATGCCCGAGTAGGAGAGGAGGTGCGCGCGCAGCTCTCCGCGCGGCAGCTCGAGGACGTGCTCGAAGCGCTCGTGCTCGAGGCCGGAGAAGAGCCCGCCCGCTGCGACCTCGGCCGCCCAGTCGCGCGAGCGCCAGCTCTCGCCGGCGGGCCGGACGGAGCGCACCGCGGCGCTCATCTCCGCGAGCAGGACGTCGTCGCGGTGGTTCCAGCCGAATCCGAGCCGTCCGCGGTCGCCGAGGACGCGGCGGAACTCCGGGAGCGCGCGCTCGAGGTCGAACCAGTGCAGCGCCGAGCCGGCGACGACCGCGTCGGCCTCGCCGTCGCCGAGCGGGATCGACTCCGCCGAGCCGTCGACGGCGTCGGGATGGAGCTCGCGCATGCGCGGGTCGGGCTCGACCGCCACGACGCGCGGCGCGACGAGCGCGAGCGCCCGCGTCAGCTTGCCGGTGCCGGCGCCGACCTCGACGACCAGCTCGGCGCCCTCGGGCACGAGCCAGCGTGCGGCCTCCGCCGGCCACTCGGGGCGGGCACGCTCGTACTCGGCGGCGTGCGCGCCGAAGGAGAGCCGCCGCTCCTCGCGGCTCACGCCGAGCGCGACTCCGGGAAGCGCGGCAGCCCGTCGTCCGGGAGCTCCTCCCACGCCGCCGCGTACGCGACGAACTGGCGGTAGGAGGGCCGGATCCCCGGGTCGCCGTCCACCGCGCCGAGCCGGACGGAGAGCTGCTCCGGATCGTCGGCGTGACGGCTCCAGAGCGCTCCGCCGCACCCGGAGCAGAAGCACTTGAGCCAGCCTCCGTCGCCGGGGTCCCAGCAGTGGACGAGCTCCTCGCCGGCGACGATCCGCAGCGAACCGGGCGCGACGCGTGCCGACGCGGCGGCCGCCGTGCCCGTGCGCCGCTGGCAGCGGGTGCAGTGGCAGTACCCCGACGAGACGAACGGCTCGGTGACCTCGTAGCGCACCGAGCCGCAGAGGCAGTGGCCGCTTACCACTTCGAGCGGCGCCCGCGGCGGCTCGTGTAGACGAGCTTCGCGCGGCCCGGCTTCATGCCGGTGGCCTCGAACTCCTCGCGGTGGCCGAGCATGGCGGCCACGCGGCCGACCTCGCCCTGCTGCTCCGGGAGGACGAGCGTGATCCCGTTGCCCGAGCGGCCTGCGCGGCCGGTGCGGCCGACGCGGTGGACGTAGCCCTTGTGATCCTCGGGCGGGTCGTAGTTGATGACGTGGCTGATGTCGTCGAGGTCGAGGCCGCGCGCGGCGACGTCGGTGGCGACGAGCGTCGTCACCTTGCCGCTGCGGAAGCGCTCGAGCGCCCGCTCGCGTGCGCCCTGCGTCATGTCGCCGTGCATCGCGGCGGCCTCGACCCCGCGCCCGCGCAGCTTGAGCGCGAGCCGGTCGGCGCCGCGCTTCGTGCGGACGAAGATCAGGGCGAGCTCCCGCTCGTTGCCGAGCAGCTCGACGAGACGGTCGAGCTTGTCGGCCGCGGTCACCGCGACGAACTCGTGCTCGACCTCGCCGCTCGAGTGCTGCGACGGCAGCTCGGCCTCGAAGCGCGACGGGTTGAGCGTGTACTGGCGCGCCAGCTCGCCGACCTCGCCGTCGAGTGTGGCGGAGAAGAGCATCGTCTGGCGCTTCGCCGGCAGGCGGCGGACGATCCGCTCCACCTGCGGCAGGAAGCCCATGTCGAGCATCCGGTCGGCCTCGTCGAGGACGAGGATCCGGATCGCGTCGAGCGAGATCAGGCGCCGCTGCACGAGGTCGTGCAGGCGGCCCGGGGTGGCGACGACGAGGTGCGCGCCCTTGAGCCGCTTCGCCTGCGCCCCCACCGGAGCGCCGCCGTAGGCTGCCTCGGCGCGGAGACCGCTCGGGGCGCCGAGCAGCCGCAGCTCCTCGGTCACCTGGAGCGCGAGCTCGCGGGTCGGGACGAGGACGAGGGCCGCGGGGGCGCGCTCGTCGCGCGAGACCTGCTCGACGAGCGGCAGGCCGAACGCGAGCGTCTTACCCGAGCCGGTCGGCGCCTTGCCGAGGATGTCGCGGCCGGCCAGCGCGTCCGGGACGACGAGGGACTGGATGCGGAACGGCTCGACGATGCCGCGGGCCGCGAGCGACTGCTCGACGTCCGCGCTCACGCCGAGCGCCTGGAAAGAACCTTGCATGTGTTGTTCGACTCCTTGAATTGGATTCGAGACGCAGAAACTCGAATCCAGGAGGAACGAGAAGCTGAATCTCACGGGACGGCCCGTTGCCGTCCGTGCAACCAGGGTAGCAGAGCCCGCCGTGACGCTGGTTGCACTAGCGTCCCGTCGATGACCGCCCACCGCGTGCTGCGCGTTGCCGACGACGGCCGCGTCGTCTGCGCCCGCTGCGCGGTCGCCGACAACCCGTGGACGCGGATGCGCGGCCTGCTCGGCCGCGCGTCGCTGGCGCCGGACGAGGGGCTCCTGATCCGCCCCGCCGGCTCGATCCACATGCTCTTCATGCGCTTCCCGATCGACGCCGTCTTCTGCGACCGCGACCTGCGCGTGCTGAAGGTCGCGCGCGGGCTGCGCCCGTGGCGGTTCGCCGCCGCCCGCGGCGCCAAGGTCGTCGTCGAGCTCGCAGCCGGCGCCGCCGCGGTCGAGCCCGGCGAGCGCCTCGTGCTGGACTGAGTATGCGAACATGTGTTCGTGATCCTGCACGCGGATCTCGACGCCTTCTTCGCCTCGGTCGAGCAGCGCGACGAGCCGCGGCTGCGCGGGCTGCCGGTGCTCGTGGGCGGCGGCGTCGTGCTCGCCGCGAGCTACGAGGCGAAGGCGCGCGGCGTCCGCACCGCGATGGGCGGTCGGCAGGCACTGCGGCTCTGCCCCGAGGCGGTCGTCGTCAGGCCGCGGATGGCGGCCTACAGCGAGGCGTCGAAGGCCGTCTTCGCCGTCTTCGAGGACATGTGCCCGCTCGTCGAGGGGCTCTCGATCGACGAGGCGTTCCTCGACGTGCGCGGGATGGAGCGCAGCGTCGGCTCCCCGCTCGCGATCGCGCGGCGCCTGCGCGAGCGCGTCCGCGCCGAGGTCGGGCTCGCGCTCACGGTCGGCGTCGCGCGGACGAAGTTTCTCGCGAAGGTGGCGAGCGGCGTCGCCAAGCCGGACGGGCTGCTCCTGGTGGAGCCCGACCGCGAGCTGGAGTTCCTGCACCCGCTCCCGGTCGAGCGGCTGTGGGGCGTCGGCCCGGTGACCGCGGAACGCCTGCACACGCTCGGAGTGCACACCGTCGGCGAGGTCGCGCGCATCCCCGAGCCGATCCTCGTCTCCTGGCTCGGCCGCGCCGCGGGCCGCCATCTGCACGCGCTCGCGCACAACCGCGACCCGCGCGCGGTGCAGACCGGCCGCCGGCGCGGCTCGATCGGCTCGCAGCGTGCGCTGGGCTGGCGACCCAAGTCGCCCGGCGAGGTCGACGCCACCCTGGTCACCCTGGTCGACCGGGTCACCCGCCGGATGCGCGCGGCCGGGCGGATCGGGCGCACCGTCGTGCTGCGGCTGCGCTTCGACGATTCGAGCCGGGCCACCCGGTCGCACACCCTGCTACGGCCCACCGCGCAGACCGAGACGATCCTGGGCGCGGCCCGGGCCCTGCTCGACGTGGCTGCCCCGCTGGTCGCCGAACGCGGCATCACGCTCGTCGGCGTCACGGTGGCCAACCTCGACAACGAGGGCGCGCTGCAACCACCCTTGCCGGTCGACGCCGCCGCGTCGCTCG
>DASZYW010000022.1:0-1636 GCA_035545195.1 Gaiellaceae bacterium | reverse complement strand
CAGACTGTTACTTGGAGGTTTTCGAGGAGGCGTGACGGTCTCGTGACGGCTCCCGCGCGACGATGGTCGCGTGCTCGAGTTCGCGCCCCGGTTGCCGCAGCGGCTGCTCGACGAGATCGAGCGGCAGTCGCGGCGGCGCGGTCCGATCGCCGAGATCAACCGTCGCGTCGGCGTCTCGGCGTGGCGGATGGGGCTTCCCAGGCCGAGTTACCAGCAGGTTCGCGTCCTCGTCCACGCTGCCCGCAGGCTCCGCGGCCGTGCCCCGATGGGCGTCGCCACCGCGCAACTCAAGTTCGCTTACCGCGAAGTTCCCTTCGAGACCGTGCTCTCGGCGATCCTCGCCCCGCCCGCGGAACGCCTCCGCGACCGCGCCCCGCCTTCCAAGTAACAGACTGTTACGAAGTCGGGCGGCGTACCATCCGAGCGTGAGCTCCTTCCCGGTCACGCGGCTGCGCCGCTTTCGACGCACGGCGCCCTTGCGCGGGCTCGTGCGCGAGATGCGGCTCTCGCTCGAGCAGTTCGTCATGCCGTACTTCGTCGCTCCGGAGGCGCTCGCGAACGAGGCGCTGCCCGGGATGGCGCGCTTCACCGTCGACGGGCTCCTGCGCGAGGTCGACTCCCTCGCCACCGCGGGCGCTCGCGCCGTGATGCTCTTCGGCCTCCCGTCCGAGAAGGACGAGGAGGCGACCGGCGCCTGGGAGGAGGACGGGATCGTCCAGCAGGCGCTGCGCGCGCTGCGGCCGCGTTTCCCCGAGCTCGTGCTGCTCACCGACGTCTGCCTCTGCGAGTACACCTCGCACGGCCACTGCGGCGTGGTCGTCGACGGCGAGGTGCACAACGACCGCAGCCTCGAGCTGCTCGCGCGCACCGCGGTCAGCCACGTCGAGGCCGGCGCCGACGTCGTCGCGCCGAGCGACATGATGGACGGCCGCGTCGGCGCGATCCGCGAGGCGCTGGACGACCGCGGCTTCGAGCAGACGCCGATCCTCGCCTACTCCGCCAAGTACGCCTCCGCGTTCTACGGGCCGTTCCGCGACGCCGCCGACAGCGCGCCCGCCTTCGGCGACCGGCGCGGCTACCAGATGGATCCCGCCAACGTCCGCGAGGCGCTGCGCGAGTGCGAGCTCGACGTCGAAGAGGGCGCGGACGCGATCATGATCAAGCCGGCGCTGCCGTACCTCGACGTGATCCGGGCCGCGCGCGACTCCTTCGACGTCCCGGTCGCCGCCTACAACGTCTCAGGCGAGTACGCGATGGTGAAGGCCGCCGCCCGAGCCGGCTGGCTCGACGAGCGGGACGCTGCGCTCGAGTCGCTGACCGCGATCGCGCGCGCCGGCGCCGACCTGATCGTCAGCTACTGGACGCGCGACCTGCCGGCGTGGCTCTGACCGAGCGCAGCCCTCTCTACCGGCGCGCGCTCGAGCTGATCCCCGGCGGCGTGAACTCGCCCGTCCGCGCGATGAAGGGCGTCGGTCTCGACGAGCCGCTGTTCGCCCGCCGCGGCGAGGGCGCGTACCTGGAGGACGTCCAGGGCCGCCGCTACGTCGACTGGGTCATGTCCTGGGGGCCGCTCCTCTTCGGGCACGCCGACCCGGAGACCGTCGCAGCGGTGCAGGAGGCGGCCGCGCGCGGGACG
>DASZYW010000021.1:0-1940 GCA_035545195.1 Gaiellaceae bacterium | reverse complement strand
CGGGCGCGCCGCGCGGCCCGCGCGCTCGCCGAGGCCGACCCCGCGCGACACCGCAAGCCGAACGAGCTCGTGCTCGAGCGGCTGCTCGACGGGGCGCAGCGTCTCCACGCGGCGCTCGCGACGGACGTCTCGCGGTTCGAGGAGCCGGTGCGCGCCAGCGCGGAGGCGCAGGCCGCCCGGACGACGGAGCTCGGCGGCGAGCTGCGCCGCCTCGGCGCCGAGGAGGTCGAGCTCCGGCGGGCGGCGGGAGAGGCGGGGGAGCGGCTCGCCGCGATCGACGTCGAGCTGGCCCGGATCGAGGCCGAGCGCGAGGAGGCCGGCCGGCGGCTCGAAGCCGCCGGCGCAGAGCCGGCGGAGGGCGACGACCGGAACGAGCTCGCGGAGCGGCTGGCGCGGCTCGAGCGCCGCCGCGAGCAGCTCGGACAGGTCAACCCGCTCGCCAAGGAGGAGTACGAGGCCGAGCAGGAGCGGCTGGCGGAGCTGAGCGAGCAGCGGGTCGATCTGGAGCGGAGCCTCGAGGAGCTCGAGAAGCTCCGCGACGACCTGACGAAGACGGTCGAGACGCGGTTCGCCGAGACGTTCGCCGCCGTCGAGACGCACTTCCAGGAGGTGGCGGCGACGCTCTTCCCGGGCGGCGAGGGCCGTCTGCGGGCGACGGACCCCGAGGACGAGGGCGAGGAGCCCGGTATCGAGGTCGAGCTGCGCCCGGCCGGCAAGCGCGTGACCCGGCTCAGCCTCCTGTCCGGCGGCGAGAAGGCCCTGGGCGCGATCGCGTTCCTCTTCTCGCTCTTCCTGGCCCGGCCGAGCCCGTTCTACCTCCTCGACGAGGTCGAGGCGGCGCTCGACGACACGAACATCGGCCGCTTCACCGAGCTCCTCCGGACCTACGCCGACCGGGCCCAGTTCATCGTCATCACGCACCAGAAGCGCACGATGGAGGCGGCCGACGTGCTCTACGGCGTCACGATGGGCCAGGACGGCGTGTCGCAGATCCTGTCGCGGCGCCTGCCGCGCGACGAGGAAGCGGTCGCGAGCGCGTGAGCGTGCGCAGCCGAAAGCCGGTCAAGCCGGTGAACGACCTCGAGTACGTGCTCGAGGTTGTCGACCTGCTGTGGGAGAGCGGCGTCCGGGCGTGGATCTTCGGCGGCTGGGCCGAGGAGCTCCGAGGGCTCGCTCCGCCGCGGGAGCACGCCGACGTCGACCTCCTGTACCCGGCCCGCGACTGGACCCGTGTCGACGCGCTCGATCTCGACTGGATCGTCGCCAAGCGCTTCCCGTGGAAGCGCGCGTTCACGCATCGGGACGTGACGGTCGAGCTGTTCCTCGTCGAGCGCGACGAGCGCGGCTGGCACACGAACCTGAAGCGCCGCCGTCACGACTGGCCCGACAACGTCTTCTCGACGAACGGCCGCCTCCCGGTCGCGAGCACGGCCGCCCTGGCCGGCTACCGGGCGGCGCACATACGCGCCGCGTAGAGAACCGCCGCAGGCGGTTTCTCTAATGTCCGCCCTCGTGGCACGCAGCTGGGCAGAGCTCCTCGGGGACGCCGAAGGGCCGCAGGAGACCGAGACCGAGCGGCGCGGGCTCTTCGGACGCCTGCGCGAGTCGCTCGGCAAGTCGCGGCGCGCGCTCACCGAGCAGCTGCAGGTTGCGGCGTTCGACCCGGCCGACGACGCCTCGTGGGAGCGGCTCGAGGAGGCGCTCATCTACGCCGACGTCGGCGTGCGCGCGACCGCCGAGCTCGTGCGGCGACTCGAGGCCCGGCAGGACTTCACCGACCTGAACGCGGCGCTCGCCGAGGAGATCGCGGCTCTCTTCGGGGCGCCGGCGACGCTCGCGGTCGACCACCGGCCGGCGGTGATCCTCGTCGTCGGCGTCAACGGCACCGGCAAGACGACCACGATCGGCAAGCTCGCGAACAAGCTGCGCGAGCACGGCCG
>DASZYW010000020.1:0-5141 GCA_035545195.1 Gaiellaceae bacterium | reverse complement strand
GACGACGCGCGCGTGGCCCGGCTCCGGCGCGGGCCGCATCGTCCGCACCTCGACGTCGAAGCCCTGCCCCCGCAGCGCCGCGACCTCCTTCTGCGTGAACGTCTCCGTCACGACTGGGAACTGGTGCGCGAGGTAGACGATCCGCTTCAGGCGACGGCCTCCAGCTCCGGGACGAGCAGGTCCAGGTGCGCGTCGAGCGAGAAGCGGGCCGCCGCGCCCGGGCCGACGACGGCGAGGCGCTCCGCGAGGCCGGGCTCCTCGAGCACGCGCCGGAGCGCGTCGCGCAGCGCGGCGACGTCGTCGGGCGGGACGAGCAGTCCGCCCCGGCCGTCCTCCAGCCACGACGGGATCCCGCCGACCTCGCTCGCGACCACGGGGACGCCCGCAGCGAGCGCCTCGACGCCCGCGATCCCGAACGGCTCCTCCCAGAGCGACGGCATCGCGAAGACCCTGGCGCCGCGCAACAGCGACGCGCGCCGCTCCGGTGTGACCCAGCCGAGGAAGCGGACGTCCGCCCCGAGCTCCGCCGCCAGCGTCTCGAGCCCCGGACGGTCGGGCCCGTCGCCGGCGACCGCGACGGACGCGCCGGCCTCCGCGGCGGCCCGCAGCAGCACTCCCACGCCCTTCGAGGAGACGAGCCTTCCGACATAGAGGACGTCCGCGAGGCGCTCGGGCTCGGCCGGGGCGGCGGGCGCGATCGGATACGCGACGACGCGGATCCGGTCCCGCGGCGCGCCGTCCCGCTCGAGCACGCCGGCGACGAAGGGTGACGCGACGAGGATCCGAGCCAACGCCTGCCAGGCGTCCGGCCACGAGCGGACGCGCCGGTAGGCGCGCAGCACGCGGTCCGGCCGCCGGTTCGTGGAGCGCTCGGTGTACGCGCGGCGGAAGCAGCGCAGCCCCGGCCCCTCGGCGCAGAAGCTCCCGCTGTTGACGAGGAAGCGCGCGTTCCCGGGACAGACCATCGCGTAGTCGTGGGCGTAGCCGAGCGTGGGCGCGTGCGCCGCGAGCGAGAGCGCGACACCGGGATTCAGCGGGCCGTGCAGGTAGCAGCAGTCGGGGCGCAGCTCGGCGATGCGCTCGTCGAGCGCGGCGAGCGCCTCCCGCGGCGGCGCCGGCCCGTCCGTGAGCAGGCCCGGGATCGACGCGCCGACGACGACCTCGCTCTCGATCCCGCGCGCCGCCAGCCCGGGAACGAGCTGCGCGACGTAGGTCTGGACCCCGCCCACGGCGTCGTCGCGGTCGATCAGGTGGACGACCTTCACGCGCGGGCGACCCAGAGCAGCGCCGTCGCGAACGCGCGCGGGAACCGGCGCGGGCCGAGCTTCTCGACGAGCGGCCGGTAGGGGCTGAGCCGGACCGCCTCGAGCTCCCGCGCCGGCGCGAACAGCCGCCTGAGCTCTCGGCCGTCGAGCGGGCGGACCAGCCGGAGCTCGACCGCCGCCGAGGACGTCGAAGCGGTGCGAGCTGTGGGGTTGCCGCGCCGGCCGAGCGAGAGGCCTCGGTTGAGCAGCCGCGGCGCGAGGCCCGTCGCGACGACGTCGAACGAGAGGAGCAGTCCCCCGGGACGGACGACGCGTCGCATCTCGGCGGCGATCTGCTCACGGAGGGCGTCCGAGTGGACCGAGGAGAGCATGGTGATCTGCTGCACGAGGTCGAAGGAGGCGTCCTCGTAGGGCAGCGTCATCCCGTCGGAGGCGCGGAGGTCCAACGCGAAGGAGGCGCGCCCCATCTCCACGCGGGCGTCGTCCGTGTCGACGCCGTGCAGGCGGGCGGGGGCGGCGCCGTAGGCGGCGAGGAAGGCGAGGCTGGTGCCGACGCCGCAGCCGACGTCGAGGACCTCCGCCTCCGCCAGCGGGACCTCGAGCCGCCGCCCGAGCGCGCCGAGGATCGCCTGCTCCCGCTGGAGCACGAGGTGGGCGTGCGCCGGGTTGAGGAAGGAGTACTCGCCCGCGATCTGGGGCGCGACGCTGCGCCGCCGGTACTCGTCGCGGATCTGCTCGACCTCGGCCGCGAGATCGTCGCCCGTGGTCATCGCCGGTGGTGGGCGTGCAGGCGGCGCACGGCGAGGGCGACGCGGGCGGCGTCCTCCTCGGTCATCGCCGCCGAGAGCGGCAGGCTGAGCACCTGGGCGGAGAGCCGTTCGGCGACCGGCAGGGCCCCGTCCGGCAGGTCGAGCGTGCGCCGGTAGTACGGATGGAGGTGCGCGGCGCGGTAGTGGATCCCGGCGCCGATGTTCTCGGCGCGCAGGCCGGCGAGCAGCTCGTCGCGGTCGCAGCCGAACTCCTCGGGATCGACCTCGACGATGTAGAGGTGGTGCGCGTGCCTGAGCTCGTCCGTCCACGGCCGCACGGGCAGGCGCAGGCCCGGGACGCCCGCGAGCTCCTCGTCGTAGACGGCGCAGATCCGCCGCCGGACGTCCATGAACTCGTCGAGCCGGCGGAGCTGCACGAGCCCGAGCGCCGCCTGCAGGTCGGTCAGGTTGTACTTGAAGCCGAGTTCGATCGCGTCGCTGTAGACGACCTTCTTCGACCGGAACCGCTTCCAGGCGTCGCGCGAGAGCCCGTGCAGCCGCAGCACCTCGAGCCGCTCCGCGAGCTCGTCGTCCTCGCAGGTGACCATCCCGCCCTCGGCCGTGGTCACGTTCTTGTTCGCGTAGAAGCTGAAGCAGGCGATGCCGCGGCGGCCGATCGGCTCGCCGCCGTAGAGCGCGGGCAGCGCGTGCGCCGCGTCCTCGACGATCGCGAGCCCGTGCTCCTCGCCGAGCGCGCGGAAGGCGTCGAGGTCGACCGGGTGACCGGCGAAGTGGACGGGCATGATCGCCTTCGTGCGCTCGGTGACCTTCTCCGCCGCGAGCCGCGGGTCGAGCGCGTACGTCTCCGGGTCGACGTCCGCGAGGACGACCTCCGCGCCGGTGTGGAGCACCGCGTTGAGCGTCGCGACGAAGGTGAGCGAGGTGGTGATCACCTCGTCGCCGGGGCCGATCCCGAGCGCGGCGAGGGCGAGGTGCATGCCCGCGGTGCAGGAGGAGACGGAGACGGCGTGGCGGGCGCCGACGAGCTCCGCGAAGCGCTCCTCGAACTCGGCGCACTTCGGCCCCTGGCCGATCCAGCGCGAGCGGATCACCTCCGAGACGGCCTCGACCTCCTCCTCCCCGAGCGCCGGCTGCCCGAAGACGAGCAGCTGGTCGAAGAGCGGCTCGCCGCCGGCGATCGCCGGCTGCGCCAGGTCGGACGGCGTGGCCACGGAAGCAGGGTACCGACGCCTCAGGCTCGCCCCTCGCCGAGGATCCGCAGCACGACGACGTAGACGGCGGCGCCGGCGGCCCCTGCTGCGACGATCGACGCGGCCGCGCCGCCGGGAACGTGCCTCGCGGCCACCGCGGCGCCGTAGCCTGCTCCCGCGGCCACGCAGGCGCGGCCGAGTGTGGCGAACGGGAAGCGCCAGGCGAGGTGGCGCCGCGCAGCGACGTGGACCGCCACGAGCAGCGCGGCCGTGCTCACCGGCGTCGCGACGGCCGCGCCCATGACCCCGAGCCACGGGATGAGCGCGAAGTTGGCCACGACGTTGACGAGCAACCCGACGAGGCTCGTCCAGACGAGCGGGCGCGTGTGCTTCGCGACGGAGAGCCCGGTCGCGGCGATCGCGCTGAGGGTGAACAGGATCGCGCCACCCGCGACGACCGGGGCCACGGGAATGGCGCCGTCGTACGCGTGGGAGCCCGTCAGGGCCGGGATCAGCGTCCCCGCGATTGCCCCCACGAAGGCGATCGCCGGCAGACCGAGCAGCAGGATCACGCGTGTGTACGCGCGCATCAGGCGCTCCACCTCATGGGGGCCTTCGTGCTCGTAGGCGGTCAGCAGAGCGGGCGTGGTCGCCACGGTGAACGCGGCCAGCGGGACGGAGACGATGCGATCTCCGATCACGTTGCCGACCGAATAGACGCCCACGGCGCTCGAGGCGCGCAGGCCCGCGAGGATGTAGCGGTCGATGAACGCGAGCGCCCAGTCCGACACCGAGGCGGTGCTCGTCGGCACGCCGTACGCGAGCCAGGCGCGGACGCTCGAGGCGCCACTCGGCTCGCCCGGGGCTCGAGGCCAGGCGAACGCGAGCCCCGGCACGCCGGCGGCGAGCGCTCCGATCGCGAGCCCGCCGAGGTAGCCGGCGACGCCGTGTCCAGTGAAGACGAGCGCGATCCCGAGCGCGATGCCGCCGATGCGTCCGCTCAGCTCGACGACCGCGTACGCTCGCGGCCGTAGAGCAGCCGCGAACAGCGAGTCCGCGATGTTCTGGATCGCGAGACCGGCCGCGGCGGCGATGACGTAGAGCTCGTAGTCGCCGATCGCCGAGCTGACCTGCCCGGCTGCGAGGACGAGCAGCGCGAACACCGCGACTCCGGCCGTGCACAGGCCGACGGCGGAGCGCAGGACGCGCGCGAACCCGGCCACGTCGTCGCGCTGTCGGTGCGCGGGGTACTCGCGCACGACCGCCGCCGTCAGCCAGGTTCCCGTCACCGTCCAGCCCAGGGTGATCAGCGTCTGGTCGAGCGCGAGCACGCCGAGGTCCGACGTCGTCAGCTTGCGCGCGAGGACGGGCAGGACGAGCAGCCCGGCCAGAGCGGGGATCGCGCGCGTCGGAAGGTAGGTGGCGTAGTCCCGGAGCGCACGACCCGCGTCGTGGACGCCCAGCGCGGTCGCGAGCCGTCTCCCGAAGGTCGCGCGGGGTGCGGCGTCGTGGCTCACGCGCGAGGGATGGTAGTTGCGACGGATGCGGCCCTAGACTGGATCGCCATGGACGGGCGGCAGAGATCTCCGCTGGCGCGTGCAGCGAGCTCGGTCGCCACGAGAGGGTTGAGCCGGACGGCTGCGCTCGCGTGGGCGAAGGTGCGGGCGGGGATACGGCGGAACTGGTGGGTGCACCTCGCCGGCCTCGGATTCGACCTGCGCCACGGTGTCGAGACGCGCCGGATCGTCCTGCACTCCGGGGCCGACCGCGCTCGGCCCGGCGTCCACAACTTCTACGAGCGCACGCCGCCCGGCCGGTTCCGGCGGATCGTCCGCGCCTCGCGCGTCGACCCGGCGGGGTTCGCCTTCGTCGACGTCGGCTGCGGCAAGGGCGCCGTCCTGATCCTGGCGGCCCGC
>DASZYW010000019.1:0-5344 GCA_035545195.1 Gaiellaceae bacterium | reverse complement strand
CTCGGCGAGCGGCGCGTCGATCACGCGCCAGGGGCCGAACTCCTCCTGGAAGCCGAGCGAGACCTTGAAGGCGCCGCCGTAGACGCCGACGTCCTCGCCGATCAGGAAGACGCGCTTGTCGCGCCGCATCTCGGTGCGCAGGCCGTCGGAGATCGCCTGGAGGTAGGTGAGCTCGGCCATTACTTGTGGTGGGGCGTGTCGAGGTCCTCGGGCGTCGCGTACACGCCCTCCAGCAGGGTCGCCGGATCCGGCAGCGGCGACTCCTCCGCCCGCTCGAGCGCCGCGGTGAGGAGCTTCTTCACGCCGGCGGCGATCTCGTCCTCCTCCTCGTCGGTCAGTTCGGCGTTGTCGCGCAGCCAGGTGCGGAAGCGCTCGATCGGGTCGTTCTCGGCCCAGCGCTCGAACATCGGCTTCGGCACGTAGAAGGCGTCGTCGTGGACGGCGTGGCCCTCCATGCGGAGCGTCAGGCACTCGAGCAGCGTCGGCCCGCCGCCACTGCGCGCCTTCTCGATCGCGCGCTTCGCCTCGCGGTAGACGGCGAGCACGTCGGTGCCGTCGACGACGACGCCCTCGAAGCCGTAGGCCTGGGCGCGGTCGGCGACGTGCTCGGTCGCGTACTCGAGGTGCGTCGGCGTCGAGTACGCCCACTGGTTGTTGTCGCAGACGAAGACCATCGGGAGCTTGCGCGTGCCGGCGAGCGTCATCGACTCGTGGGCGTCGCCGCGCGCGGAGGCGCCCTCGCCGAACCAGCCGACCGCGACGCGCGGCTCCTCCCGGATCCGGAAGGCGAGCGCGCAGCCGACCGCGACCGGGAGCATCGCGGGGAGGTGGCTGACCATGGCGATCATCCCGAGGCGCTCGTCGGCCATGTGGACGTTGCCGTCGCGCCCGCGGGCCGGCCCGTCGGCGCGGCCCATGTAGTTCGCGAAGATCCGCCACGGCTCGACGCCGCGGGTGATGTGCACCCCCATGTCGCGGTGCAGCGGCGTGCCGACGTCGTGCTGGCCCATCGCGCTCGCGACGCCGACCGACGCGGCCTCGTTGCCGCGGCCCGTGTAGAAGGAGCCGGGGATCTTGCCCTGCCGGTAGAGGATGTGCCCGCGCTCCTCGACGCCGCGGGTGATCAGCATGTTGCGGTAGACGCCGAGCAGGTCCTCGCGGTCGAGCCCGGCCTCGCGAACCTCGGTGAGGGAGCCGACGGGCTCCGCTTCTCTCGCAATGGCCATAGGCCGGAAATCTAACGATCCCACTCGTGCTGCTCGCCGATCGACCGCAGCCGCTCCCGCGTCGCCTCGTCGCAGAGCGCCCCGGCGACGCCGGCCTCGTACGCGGTGCGCGGCGAGAGGCCGAGCTGCTCGGCCACCTCGTAGTCGCGCGTCAGGTCGGTGTCGAACATCGCCGGGTCGTCGGTCGAGATCGAGCAGCGCACGCCGGCGGCGACGAGCTGCGGCAGCGGGTGCGCCGCCAGCGAGGCGACCGCGCCCGTGCGGAGGTTGGAGAGCGGGCAGACGTCGAGCACGGTGCCGCGGCCGGCGAGCTCGCGGACGAGTCCCTCGTCCTCGACGGCGCGGATCCCGTGTCGCAGCCGGTCGGCGCCGAGCGCCTCGAGCGCGCCGCGCACCGACGCCGGCCCGGCGACCTCGCCCGCGTGCGGGACCGAGCCGAGCCCGAGCGACTTTGCGAACGTGAACACGTCCTCGTACGGCTCCGGCGGGAACTCGGCCTCGAGTCCGCCGAGGCCGATGCCGACGACGCCGCGGTCGCGGTAGCGCGCCGCCCACTCGACGGTGGCGCGCGCCTCCTCCTGCGTGAAGCCGCGGGGGATATCGGGCGTCAGGCGGATCTCGATCGGCGCCTCTTCGGCTCCGGCACAGACGCCTTCGAAGATCGTCTCCCAGGAGACGCCGCGCCGCACGCGCTCGGCCGGGCTGAAGATCCCCTCCATGTAGACGGCGCCGTGACGCGCCGCCTCCTCCGCGTAGTCGACGACCATCTGCCGGAAGTCCGCCTCGGTCCGGAGCGCGTTCGTCGTCAGCACCCAGACCTCGATGAAGTGGCGGAAGTCGCGGAAGGCGTAGAGCGACTCGAGGTCGTCCGGGAGCGCGTAGTCGTTCCGGCGCGCGATCTCGCGCAGGGTGTCGGCCCGAACCGTTCCTTCTAGATGGACGTGGAGCTCGATCTTCGGGAACGTCACTACGCTTCAGCCTATGGGCAAGGCCTCGGACTGGCTGCGCGAGGAGCGCCGCAAGGTGCTCGGCGACTGGGTCGCGTTCTGCCTCTCGTGCGGGGCCGCGAAGCGCTGGTTCGAGGAGTTCGAGGCGGAGATGCCGGACGCGTGCCCGCAGTGCGGCGGCGTGCTGCTCCGCCGCTGCCCGAGCTGCGACGCGCCGTTCTCGTCGATGGCGGTCGTCGACTGCGAGGAGTGCGGCAAGCCGGTCCGCCCGAACGAGCTCTTCGGCTCGGCGATCCGGCGCAGCTAGAACAAGTCGTTCTCGCCGCGGAACGGCGTCGCGACCGGGCCGCTCATGATCTGCGAGAAGCGGATCACCGTGACCATGTCGCTCGGGGAGACGTCGCGGTTGTAGAGCTGGCCGAGGAAGGTCGCCATCTCGTCGGTGCGGCGGATCTCCGGGTTGTCGTGCTCGATCTCGCGCGGGGAGAGCTCGTCGAGGGTCTTGACCTCTACCTTGTCGATCACCGCGTCGAAGACGTGCTCGCGCGGGCTGAAGCGGACGCCGCAGAGCACGCGCACGACCATGCCTTTCTTGTACTTGCCGGACTTGTCGCCGAGCCGGATCGTGGCCGACTTGCGGCCCGACCTGAGCTGGTCGGCGACGAGCGGCGAGTAGAAGTTGAGCGCGTACATCGGCTCGGAGTGTGCCACCTCAGCGGTTCACCGGTTGGACATGTGCCCGCGTCAGCTGTTCCGGACGCGTCACGCCGATCAGCCCGAGGGCGAGCGAGAGCTCGTCGTGGAGCAGCTCGAGCACGTGGCGCACGCCGTCCTCGCCCGCGGACGCGAGCCCGAAGACGGCCGGCCTGCCGACGAGCACCGCCCGGGCCCCTAGCGCGAGCGCCTTCGCGGCGTCGGTTCCGCGGCGGACGCCGCCGTCGAGGTAGACCTCCACGCGTCCGGCCACCGCCTCGACGACCTCCGGGAGCGCGTCGAGCGTGGCGGGCGAGCCGTCGAGCTGGCGGCCGCCGTGGTTCGAGACGACGATCGCCGCCGCGCCGTGCTCGACCGCGAGCTCCGCGTCCTCCCGCGTGACGATGCCCTTGAGCACGACCGGCAGCTCGGTCTCGGAGGCGATCCACTCGAGGTCGCGCCAGGTGACCGCGGGCGAGAGGAGCGCGAACTGCTCGGCCGGGTTCCCGCTCAGGGCGGCGCGGACGTAGGGGAGCGGGACGTCGGCGACCGTGAAGCCGATCCGGAGGTCGCGCTCGCGCCGCCCCAGTCGCGGCGTGTCGACGGTGAGGACGACCGCGGTGCAGCCGGCGTCGACCGCCTCGGCCAGGTGCTCGCGCACCGCGCCGCGGTCCTGGAGGACGTAGAGCTGGCACCACTGGCGGACGCCGGGCGCGGCCTCGGCGATCTCGAGGTGCGTCCGCGTGGTGAAGGTCGAGATGCAGATCGCGGTGCCGGCCGCCTTCGCCGCCCGCGCGGTCGCGAGCTCCCCGTCCGGGTGGTAGAGGCCCTGGTAG
The DNA here is from genome assembly GCA_035545195.1 of Gaiellaceae bacterium. Lineage (GTDB taxonomy): Bacteria > Actinomycetota > Thermoleophilia > Gaiellales > Gaiellaceae > Palsa-739. The sequence continues at coordinate 1,642 of DASZYW010000019.1, read as the reverse complement.
GCGACCGGCCCGACGAGGATCGGCATCGAGACCGGCTGGCCGAGGACGGTCGTCTCGGTCGAGACGTCGGTGACGTCGACGAGCACGCGCGGCCGGAAGGCCCAGCGCTCGAACGCGGATCGGTTCGCGCGCAGCGTCCACTCCGAGGCGGAGCCGCCGGCGAGGTACGCCCACGGGCCGGGCTCGCACCGCTCCTCCGCGAGCCGCTCGTAGTCGGTGACGCAGAAGCAGTCGCTCACGCGCCGAGCCTATCGCGCGCCTTCGCGGCCATCTGGCGCTCGCCGCCGTAGGCGAGCAGGCGCGGCGCCTCGGCGAGCGGCAGCCAGCGCGCCTCCGCGACCTCGACGCGCATCCGCTCCTCGATCTCGCCGATCCGGCCCCGGCCGGCGCGGAGGAGGAAGAAGGAGACGACCTTGAAGACCCGCTCGCCGGACCCGCCCTCCCAGGAGGCGGTGTACGTGTAGCGGATGTCGCCGAGCTTCTCGACGAGGCGGCCCGGGACGCCGGTCTCCTCGAGCACCTCGCGCACGGCGGTCTCGGCGGGCGTCTCGCCCGGGTCGATCTTGCCCTTCGGCAGCGCCCACGTCCCCGGCTTCTTCCCCTGCGGGCGGATCGCGGCGACCATCGGCACGCCCCGGATCGTCCGCACCAGCACGCCGCCCGCAGAGAACTCGCGCTGCATGCTCCGGTTCTACCTTGCGGCGCGCCCCCGCTATCCCTACAATGCCCTGGCACTCTCGGGTTGAGAGTGCCAAAACGCAGTCACGAAAGCAGTCAGGAGGCGTGTGAATGAACCTGAAGCCGCTTGGTGACCGCCTGATCGTCGAGGTCCTCGATGAAGAGGAGACGACGTCCAGCGGCATCGTGCTTCCGGACACGGCGAAGGAGAAGCCGCAGCGCGGCCGCGTCCTCGCCGTCGGCCCGGGCTCCCGGGACGAGAACGGCAACTTCGTCGCGATGGACCTGGAGGAGGGCGACGAGATCGTCTTCTCCAAGTACGGCGGCACCGAGATCAAGGTCGGCGTGGACGAGTACCTGATCCTGCGCGAGAGCGACGTGCTCGCGAAGGTCGTCGGGACGCGCGAGCCGGCCGGCGCAAGCGCCTAAGCAGAGAGAGACAACGGAGGTCTGACAGAGACATGGCTCACAAGGAGCTGAAGTTCAACGAGGATGCGCGCCGCTCGCTCCAGCGTGGCGTCGACATCCTCGCCGACGCGGTCAAGGTCACCCTTGGCCCGAAGGGGCGCTACGTCGTGCTCGACAAGAAGTTCGGCGCGCCCACCATCACCAACGACGGCGTCACGATCGCACGCGAGATCGAGGTCGAGGACGTCTTCGAGAACCAGGGCGCGCAGCTCGTCCGCGAGGTCGCCACGGCGACCAACGACGTCGCCGGCGACGGCACGACGACCGCGACCGTGCTCGCCCAGGCGATCGTCCGCGAGGGCCTGAAGAACGTCTCGGCCGGAGCGAACCCGATGGGCCTCAAGCGCGGCATCGAGACCGCGGTCGAGGCGATCGTCGAGAACCTGAAGTCGCAGTCCAAGGACGTCTCCGGCCGCGAGGACATCTCGCGGATCGCGACCGTCTCCTCGCGCGAGAAGGAGATCGGCGACGTGATCGCCGACGCGATCGAGAAGGT
>DASZYW010000018.1:0-6103 GCA_035545195.1 Gaiellaceae bacterium | reverse complement strand
GTAGACGTCCACGTTCCCGAAGGCGACGAGGAGATGGACGTCGGTCTCCGCGTGCGCGATCTCCGCCTCGCGCAGGTCGATGTCGACGTCCGAGAAGCCGGACACGACGATCGCTCGCCGGGGCAGCCGGAGCCGGCCACGGCGCACGACGTGCGCGAGGAGCGCGAGCGTCAGGCGCGACGCCCTGCGGCGCGTCGGCAGCGCGGGCAGCGGCCCGGTGAGCGCCGCCAGGTCGTCCTGCTCGCGCAAGAGGTACGCGGCCCTGACCCGCTCGGAGAACTCCTCGAGCGTGAGTCGTCCGTCTAGCACCTGCTCGCGGAGAGCCGCCACCGCGTGCTCGCGGTCGGCGTCGGACGCGCGAGCGCTCAGCTCGTCCACGGACGCGGACGCTAGCGCATCCGCTCGGCGACCATCTGCGCGACCTCGGTCGGCGTCGTGCCGACCTCGATCCCGCGCGCCTCGAGCGCTTCCTTCTTCGCCTGCGCGGTCCCGGACGAGCCGGAGATGATCGCGCCGGCATGGCCCATCGTCTTGCCGGGCGGCGCCGAGAAGCCCGCGATGTAGGAGAGCACCGGCTTGGTCACGTGCTCGGCGATGAACGCGGCCGCCTTCTCCTCCTCGTCCCCGCCGATCTCGCCGACCATCACGATCAGCTCGGTCTGGTCGTCGGCCTGGAACTTCGCCAGCACGTCGATGAAGGAGGAGCCGACGACGGGGTCGCCGCCGATCCCGACGATGGTCGAGTTGCCGAGGCCGAGCTGGGTCAGCTCGTGGCCGATCTGGTAGGTGAGCGTCCCCGAGCGGGAGACGAGGCCGACGGCGCCCTCGCGGAAGATCTCGGCCGGGATGATCCCGGCGTTGGCCTTGCCCGGCGAGAGCACACCCGGGCAGTTCGGCCCGATCATCGTCACGCCCTTCGAGCGGAAGTACGTGTAGGCGCGCAGCATCTCGTGCGCGGGCACGTGCTCGGTGATGCAGATCACGGTCTCGATCCCGGCGTCGACCGCCTCGTAGATCGAGTCGACGGCGAAGCGGGCCGGGACGAAGATCAGGCTCGTGTTCGCGCCCGCCTCCGCGACGGCCTGCGCCATCGTGTCGAAGACGGGGACGCCCTCGACGTCCTGGCCGCCCTTGCCGGGCGTGACGCCGGCGACGACGTTCGTGCCGTAGGCCTTGTTGCGGAGACCGTGGAAGCGGCCCTCGCTGCCGGTCAGGCCGGCGACGACGAGGCGCGTGTCGTTGTCGACGATGATCGCCATCAGGCGGGCACCCCCCTGAGCACGAGCGTCGGCAGGTCGAGGACGCCGTCGTGGACGCGGTCGCCGAGCAGCTCGCGGATGCGCGGCCGGTCGCCGGCCGGCGTCTCGGTGCGGTCGAGCCACGGCTCGAACTCGGTGTCGCGGAGCATGAACGCCTCGTCCACGACCTCGAGGCCGGCCAGCTCGAAGAAGCTGTGCCACTCCGCCTGGGCGTAGGTGCGGACATGGCTCGGGTCGCGCAGCCGGTCGGCCTCCTCCGAGGACTCGCTGACGAACGTGTTGTCGCAGATCACGACGCGGTGCCGGGCAACCCGGGTCATCTCCTTCAGGGCGGCGAGCAGATCCGGGAAGTGATGAGCAGCGAGCCGGCAGGCGGCGGCGTCGAAGCTCGCGTCCGCGAAGGGCAGATGCTCGGCGGGCGCGATCACGTCGGCGCCCATCCCGGGAGCCGGATCGACGGTCACGACCGACGCGCCCTCCTCGCGGAGCCGGCGCGCGACGTGGCCGCCGCCCGTCGCGACGTCGAGCACGCTCACTCCCTCGCCCGGCTCGCACCACGCGACGACGAGCTCGAGATCGTCTCCGGTCGCGTGCGTCGGGCTCTCGCGGTACGCCTGCGCGCGCTCGCTCCACAGCTCCGTCATTTCGCGAGCTCCACCGCGCGCCGCGCTCCGTCGAGCATCGTCGCCTCGGGATGGATGTTCGGCTTGCCGGCGTCCGCGAGGATCTTGCGCCCCTCCTCCGCGTTCGTGCCGTCGAGCCGGACGACGATCGGGTACTGCGGCATGTCGAGGCGGTCGAGCGCCTCGAGGATCCCGCGCGCCACCTCGTCGCAGCGGGTGATGCCGCCGAAGATGTTGAAGAAGATCGTCTTGACCTGCGGGTCGCGGGTGATCACCTCGAGCGCGTCCACGACGCCCTGCGCGTTGCCGCCGCCGCCGAGGTCGCAGAAGTTCGCGGGCCGGCCGCCGACGTGCGCGACGACGTCCACCGTGGACATGGAGAGCCCGGCGCCGTTGCCGCAGATCCCGACCTCGCCGTCGAGCTTCACGTAGGTGACGCCCTTCTCGCGCGCGAACGCCTCGATCGGGTCGGCGGCGCTCGTGTCGCGCCAGTCCGCGACGTCCGGGTGACGGAAGAGTGCGCTGTCGTCGACGGTGAACTTGGAGTCGAGCGCCTTCACCTCGCCGTCGGGCGTGACGATCAGCGGGTTGATCTCGCAGAGCATCGCGTCGAACTCGACGAAGGCGCGGTAGAGCTTCTCGACGATCGCGGCGATCTGCTTCTGCTCGGAGGGATCCTCGACGCCGCCGTGGTAGACGAGCCGCCGCGCGACCCACGGCTGGAAGCCCTCGAGCGGGTCGACGTGCAGCCGGATCAGCGCGTCCGGATTCTCCTCCGCCACCTGCTCGATCTCGACCCCGCCCTGCGTCGTGAACATCAGCAGCGGCTTCTTCGCGCCCCGGTCGAACGTGATCGAGAGGTAGTACTCCTTCGCGATGTCGGACGCCTGCTCGATCCAGACCTTGCGGACGACGTGGCCCCGGATGTCGAGCCCGAGGATCCCGCGCGCCTTCTCCTCCGCGTCGGCCGGGTCCTCGGCGAGCTTGACGCCGCCGGCCTTGCCGCGGCCGCCGGTGAGCACCTGCGCCTTGACGACGACCGGGCCGCCGAGGCTGGACGCGGCCGCGCGGGCCTCCTCCGGCGAGACGGCGAGCCGCCCCTCCGAGACCGGGATGCCGACACGCTTGAAGAGCTCCTTGCCCTGGTACTCGTAGAGATCCACCGGCGGCCGACTCTAGCGAGGTTGCTCCGGGCGCTGCGCGCTTGAACCGGCGCAGTTGCGTGTCACGAGAGTGTGTCGGCCGACTTCCCGGAGCCGTGAGGGTTCGCGCGGCGGACGCGTCCGCCGCGGCCATGGCCGGCACCGGCTCTCGCGGCCATGTCCGGGGTCAGACCCCGGACATGGCCGGCGCCGGCACCGGAGCGCGACCCAGCGGGCGCGCCGACCGCGAGTACCCAGCGCCCGAGTCGTCCGGGATGGCGCTCGCCGGAGCGCGGCCCATGGAACGAGTCACCGGCGCAGCCGGATTCGCCGCGATTAGTGTGGACGCGCGATGGACGCAATCGTCGCGGAGGGCCTCCGCAAGTCCTACAAGTCGATCCAGGCGCTCGACGGCCTCTCGTTCTCGGTCCGGGAAGGCGAGGTCTTCGGGCTGCTCGGCCCCAACGGCGCGGGCAAGTCGACGACCGTCCGCGTGCTGACGACGCTCACCCGGCCGGACGAGGGCAGCGCGCTCGTCGCCGGCGAGGACGTCGCGCGCCATCCCAACCGCGTGCGCCGCGCGATCGGCTACGTCGCGCAGGACTCCGGCGTCGACTGGGAGGCGACCGGCCGCGAGAACCTGATGCTGCAGGGCCGGATCCACGGCATGTCCGGCGCCAAGCTGCGGGCGCGCGTCGCCGAGCTGCTCGAGCTCGTCGGGCTCGCCGACGCGGCCGACCGCCAGGCCCGCGGCTACTCCGGCGGGATGAAGCGCAGGCTCGACGTGGCGATCGGCCTCGTCCACAAGCCGCGCGTGCTCTTCCTCGACGAGCCGACCACCGGCCTCGACCCCGAGGCGCGGGCGGCGATGTGGGTCGAGGTCGAGCGGCTCGCCGAGCAGGAGAGCCTGACGATCCTGCTCACGACGCACTACCTCGAGGAGGCGGACCGGCTCGCGCAACGGGTCGCGATCGTCAGCCGCGGCCGGATCGTCGTCGAGGGCAGGCCCGACGAGCTGAAGGCGGGGCTCCAGGGCGAGTCCGTGACGGTCGAGCTCGGCGAGGGCGACGGCCGCCTCGGCGCCGCCGCCGAGGTCGTCCGCTCCGCGGTCGGGGGGAGCGACGTCCACGTCGAGGGGCGCAGCGTCCGCGCCCGCGTGCCGAACGGAGCACACGCGATCCCGCTCATCCTCTCGGCGCTCGACGCGAGCAACCATCCGGTCGCGTCCGTCACGACCGCGCGGCCGTCGCTCGACGACGTCTACCTCCACTACACCGGCCGCGACTTCACGGCCGAGGACGAGGAGGGGACGCGCTAGTGCAGACGCTGCGCCAGACGGGCTGGATGGTCGTGCGGCAGGCGCGCAACCTGATGCGCGAGCCGATCTGGATCGCGATGATGGTGATCCAGCCGATGCTCTGGCTGCTCCTCTACGGCCAGCTCTTCTCGAAGGTCGGCGCGCAGGGCCGCGGCGCGGGCAGCTACGTCGAGTTCCTGACCCCGGGAGTCGTGTGCATGAACGCCTTCTTCGGCGGAACGTGGGCGGGGATGGCGATGATCAGCGACCTCGACCGCCACGTCGTCGACCGCTTCCTCGCGGCGCCCGCGTCGCGGCTAGCGATCGTGCTCTCGCAGGTCGTGCGCGCCGGGATCACGGCGATCCTGCAGGCGCTGATCCTGCTCCTGATCGGCCTCGCGCTCGGAGTGCGCGTCCACGGCGGCGCGACCGGGTGGCTCGTCGTCCTCGCCGCGTCGTTCCTGCTCGCGATGGTCTTCGCCGGCTTCTCGAACGGGATCGCGCTGCTCCTGCGCCGCGAGGCCTCGATGATCGCGACCGCCAACTTCGTCGGGATGCCGCTGATGTTCCTCTCCTCGATCCTGGTCACGACGGCGCTGATGCCGGGCTGGATCAAGGCGATCACCCGCTTCAACCCGGTCGACTGGGGCGTGCTCGCCGCCCGCCACGCGGTCGTCGCCGGCGGCGGCTGGGGAAGCGCGTTCGGACACCTCGGGCTCCTCGTCGCCGCGACTGCTGCGACGGCGCTCTGGGCGACGTGGTGCTTCCGCGCGTACCAGCGCTCGATCTAGCGCACGACGATCCCCTCGCCGCTATCCCGCCGAGCCGTCCTCGGCCGCGAGCATGCAGATCACCTGGCCGCTCGAGACCGGCTTGCCCGCCTCGACGGAGAGGCTCGCCACCTTGCCGGCGCGGTGCGCGTGCACCTCGTTCTCCATCTTCATCGCCTCGACGATGCAGATCACCTGCCCCGCCTCGACGGAGTCGCCGTCGCCGACGGCGACCGAGAGCACCGTGCCCTGCATCGGCGAGACGACCGCGTCGCGCCCGCCCGCGCCGCCTCCGCCCGAGTGCACGCGCTCGCGCCGGCGGCGCGCGAGCTCGCGCCAGGCGGGCTCCGGATCGGCGAGCCGCACCTCGAAGCGGCGCCCGTCCACCTCGACCGTCCGCACCCGCTCCACGGTCCGCCCTCCGTTCGCAAGTAACAGACTGTTACTTGCTCCGGGAGGTGCGCCGCCCTCGAGCTCGGCGGCGCGCGCCGCGAGCTCCTCCGACTCGACGAGCCCGTGGCAGGTCTCGCCGCGGACGAAGCACTCGTGCGAGAGCAGCGCCCGGTGGAAGCCGATCAGCGTCGTCGGCCCCTCGATCCAGAACTCCTCCAGCGCGCGCAGCATCCGCCGGCGCGCGTGCTCGCGGTCGACGCCGTGGACGATCAGCTTCGCGATCATCGGGTCGTAGACGCCGGAGACCTCGTTGCCGGCACCGACGCCCGAGTCGACGCGCACGCCCGGGCCGGACGGCTCGCGGTAGCCCGTGACGAGCCCCGGCGCCGGCAGGAACCCCTTCGAGACGTCCTCCGCGTTGATCCGGCACTCGATCGCGTGGCCGCGGAGCTCGACCTGCTCCTGCGTCACGGAGAGTGGCTCGCCGAGCGCGATCCGCACCTGCTCGCGGACGAGGTCGACGCCGGTCACCTCCTCGGTGACGGTGTGCTCGACCTGGATGCGCGTGTTCATCTCCATGAAGAAGTAGTCGCCCTCCGCCGTGAGCAGCCCCTCGATC
>DASZYW010000017.1:0-1560 GCA_035545195.1 Gaiellaceae bacterium | reverse complement strand
GTCCGCGTCGAGAACAACGGCGACACCGACCTGCTCCCGGGCCAGCTCGTGGACAAGGTCGTGCTCGACCGCGAGAACGCGCGCGTCAAGAAGGCGAAGAAGGAACAGGCGACCTCCGAGCCGCTGATCCTCGGGATCACGAAGGCGTCGCTGGCGACCGAGTCCTTCCTCTCGGCGGCCTCCTTCCAGGAGACGACGAAGGTGCTGACCGACGCCGCGATCGAGGGCAAGGTCGACCGGCTGCTCGGGCTGAAGGAGAACGTCATCATCGGGAAGCTGATCCCGGCGGCGACCGGCCTGAAGCGGTACCGGACGATCGAGATCGGTCCCTCGGCCAAGGTGCCCGCCAGTGCGCTGGCGCGCCCCGCGACCGAGGAGCAGCTGCTCGCGGCGCTGGAGGAGATCGGCTCCGATGGCGACGCCTCGCTGGCCGACCTCGGCCTCGACTTCGGCGGCGAGCCGGAGACGAACGGCGGCGGCGAGCCGCGCTCCGACATCGAGGCGGAGGAGATCCCCGAGGTCGAGACCCCGCTCGACGACGCGTAGGCCTCGACTCGTAAGCGAACTGCAAGAAGGGGCGGCCAAAGGCCGCCCCGTCTGGTACCAAGGGGTCGGGAGGAGGGGGCTCGTCGTCGTCGCCGCACTCGCGGCTGCGTTCCTGTTTGCGGGGCGCGCCTCCGCGAACCCGATCTGGAGCGGCCAGTGCGGTATCGCTGCGCAGCCGACCGTCTGGGGCGAGTACGGCTGGCCTTCGCTCCTGCCGATCCTCGCGCACCCGGGGACGCTGCTGGCGGTCACGAGCGGCGCCGACTATCCCGCCCAGGCGCGCGCCGCCGGCGCCGCGACGTACTACTTCGACCTGCACATGGCGAACCGCGTCGGGACGCCGACCAAGCCGGCCGACCCGTCCACGATCGCCGCCCAGGCGCAGAAGGAGTACACCTACTCCGTCGGCCAGACCGGCGGCTGCACGACGCCGCTCGTCGTCGAGAACGAACTCTCGGGCGCCGGCCTCGCGACGCCGTGGACGGCGAACAACGCCCAGTACCGGGCGAACGTGCTCGCGCTGCTCCAGAAGCTGCACGCGCTCGGTGCGCACCCGGTCCTGCTCGTGAACAGCGTCCCGTACACGAGCGGCGACGCACTCGACTGGTGGCTCGCCGTCGCCGACGTCGCGGACATCGTCCGCGAGGTCTACGTCCCGGCCCCGACCGTGTGGAAGGCGGGCCCGCTGCTCGGCAACCGGCTCCTGCGCCAGCGCTACCGCAAGGGGCTCGCCGAGTTCACCTCGATCGGGATCCCGCCGAGCAGGCTCGGGATCATGATCAGCTTCTCGACCGCGAACGGCGGCGGCGGGCGCCAGGGGCTCCAGCCCGCCTCGGCCTGGTACCAGGTCGTGAAGTGGGAGGCGCTCTCCGCGAAGCAGGTCGCGGCCGACACCGGCGCCGGCTCGATCTTCTCCTGGGGCTGGCAGATGTGGAACGCGGCGGAGAACGACCCCGACAAGGCGCACGCCGCCTGCGTCTGGATGTGGGCGCGCGACAACGCGTACTGCGACGC
>DASZYW010000016.1:0-9381 GCA_035545195.1 Gaiellaceae bacterium | reverse complement strand
ACCACGACACCAACGACCCACACCAACCTGCGCATCCCTCACACCTCCGTCAGTCGACAAACGAACCGGCGCTAACCCTAGCGAGAATCATTCTCTCTAGCAACTGGTGATGGGAGGCGCTATCGTTAACGCCGTGGATCGCTCACCCAACCGCGAGTGGTCGGAGCAGACGCTCGCCTCGCTCCGAGCCCGAGGGCACCGCGACGGCGGCGCCCGCCGCGCCGTCATCGAGTTACTGGGCGAGCAGTCCTGCTGTCTGACCGCCCAGGAGATCTTCGACCAACTCCGAGCGCAGGGCCGCCACGTCGGCATCGCCAGCGTCTACCGCGCGCTCGAGCAACTCAGCCGCGACGGCTACCTGCAGCGCATCGAGGTCGGCGCCGACAGCGCCCGCTTCGAGCCGATCCATCCCGGCGGCGAGCACCACCACCACCTCGTCTGCGACGACTGCGGCAAGATCGAGGCGTTCGTCGACGACGAGCTCGAACGCGCCCTCGCCAAGCTCGAACGCCGAACCGGCTACGCCGTCGAGGGTCACGACGTGATCCTCCACGGCGCCTGCAACGACTGCGCGCCCACCCGGACGAGCTGAACCGTCCCGCGCAGGGTTCCCGGCCGCGGCGCTCGCAGCGCCGCGCCGCTCTCACTTCGCGAGCGCGTACGCCACCAGGACGCCCTTCGTCGCCTTCGCCGACGTGCGGGCGCCGGCGCCGACCAGCAGCATCGTCCTCGTCACCGCGGGGAACGAGTTGACGCCTTCCGGCGCCTTCGTCCGCCAGACGATCGCGCCCGTCTTCGCCGAGAAGGCGTAGATCGTTCCGTCGTAGGTGGCGGTGAAGACGACGTCGTTCGCGACCGTCGCGGCGCCGGCGTCCATGCTCGTGAAGAGGTGCTTCCAGAGGACGGCGCCGCTCGTGGCGGAGACCGCGGCGAGCCCGCCGCCGACCGGCGGTGTCGGGCCGCCGTTCACGAGGCCGGTGGAGGAGCCCTTGAAGCAGAGGTCGATCCACGGCACGAACACGACGCCGCGCGCCTCGGCCATCGGGGTGAGGACGCCGCCGAGGCTGCCGGGGCAGTAGACGACCGGCTTGGCGGGCAGCGGACCGGTCGCGTACTTGTTGTGCTTGCCGATCGCGAGCGTCCACAGCCGCTTGCCGTCCGAGGCGCGGAACGCGATCACGTAGCCCGACTTGCCCGCGCCGATCACGGCCTCGGTCGTCTTGCCTCCGACCTTCACGTCGACCAGGATCGGCGGATCCTGGAAGTCGAAGTCGCGCAGGTCGTGCGGCGTCACCTGCCGGTACCAGAGGAGCTTGCCGGTCGCGCCGTCGAGGGCGACGAGCGAGTCGGTGTAGAGGTTCGAGCCCGGGCGGCTGCGCGCGTTCGGGTCGCTCGCGCTCAGCGGGTACGGGGACGGGTTGCCGACGCCGAGGAAGACGCGCCCGCGCGAGTCGACCGCCGGCGGGTACCAGAGGCCGCCGCCGCCGTTCTCCTTCGGGTCGCCCCACAGCTTCGAGCCGCCCTTGACGGTCGAGAAGCTCCACAGCCGCTTGCCGGTGCGCGCGTTCAGCGCGTAGACGATCCCGTACGCGCCGCCCGTGTAGAAGGAGGTCGAGCTGCCCGGGATCGTCGAGATCAGCAGCTTGCCGTCGTAGAGCTGCGGCGTCATGTCGATCCCCTCGTGCGGGTCGTCGGTGAGCTTCCGCAACCAGACCTGCCTGCCGGTGCGGGGGTCGAGCGCGAAGACGGCGTTCGCGGTCTCGCCGTACAGGAGCCCGTAGCCGTACGCGACGCCGTTCGGGCCGCCCGAGGGGGTGATCGAGTGGTAGTCGTGCCTCCAGACGACCTTGCCAGTCGCGAGCCGCAGCGCGAACACGTCGGAGTCGGGATCCTCGAGGTAGACGACGCCGCCGGCGACGATCGGGTTCGACGTGAACGAGCCCCAGCCGCCCCTGTACGGGAGCGTGAAGCTCCAGCGCTTCTTCAGGCTCGCGACGTCGCGCGCGTCGATCAGGGAGTGGAGGTTCGCGCGCGAGTTCGAGAGGTCGAGGTCGTGCGACGGCCACGAGCCGGCGTTCTGCGCCCACTCGGGCGGCGGCGCGCCGACGGAGCTCGCGCCAGCCTGCGCGACCGAGGCGGGGAGAGCGATCGCGACCAGCGCCGCGGCGAGTGCGACCGGCGCTCTCACAGCTCCCCCAACAGGTCGCGAAGCGCGGAGGTGTAGTTCTCGAGGGCCGTGCGGCCCTCGCGGGTGAGCGCGACGGTCGTGCGCGAGGCCTGGCCGTTCCCGGTCTTGTCCGTCTCGAGGTAGCCGGCCTCCTGGAGCTTGCGCAGGTGCGTGATCAGGTTGCCCGGCGTGAGCCCGATCAGCTGCTGCAGCCGGGTGAAGGAGAGGCTCTCGTCGTCCGGGAGCGCCGCCAGCGTGGCGACGATGCGCAACCGGGCGGGGGCGTGGATCAGCGGGTCGAGCTCTTCGACCGACATCGCCGTCACCTCACCCGCGGCGCTGCCGGTACTGGGCGGCGCCGCCGATCGCGAGGAGGATGCAGAGGCCGACACCCATCACGCCCCAGACGCCCGCGGGGCCCGCGAAGGCGCCGATCGCGGCCAGAGCGACCGCGGCGACGGCGAATCCCGCCTCGACGCGTCTCTGCTGGCCGGCGAAGTACCCGGCGGCCGCCGAGCCGACGACGAGCAGCGGGGCAACGGCGGGCCAGACGCCGTACGCGATCGCGTGGCTGTGATCGGTGTGGTAGAGCGCGCCCTGGTAGACGTAGATGAGGACCCAGATCGGAGTGAACACGAGGGCTTCGATACGCCGCCTCGGCGAGGTGCGTCCGGTGAGCGAACGCTGCATCAGGACGACGTTGAGAACGATCCAGGCGGCGAGCACGCCGTAGAGCACGCCCAGCGCGGCGCCGGTCGGGCCGGAGTAGGGGTGCTGGTGGCGGACCGAGAGCCAGACGGCGCCGTAGCCGACTAGGACGGTCACGGCCGCCGCGACGAAGAGGATCGTCGGGCGCTGGTCGAACCGGCGCGCGGCCGACCTCGTCGTCTGCTCGAGCAGGGCGGCGGCGGCGCGGGGGTCGAGAGCCTCGTCCTCGAGCGTCGCGCCCTCGTCCTCCGTCGCCCACGGGTCGGGCTCGGGCGGGGGAGGGCTGAAGGTGTCGAATGGCTGGGACACGGAGAGTCCTTTCCAGTTTGCTTTGCAACACAAAGCTAGCGCACTTTGTATGGCAAAGTCAAGCGGTCGGGACTACTGAGCCGCGCACGGCGAGAACCCGGATGCCGCCGCACGAGGCGAGGCGCACGATCGGCTCGAGATGATCGAGATGCTGCTCGTCGGCCGCGGCGGGGAGGGAGTGGTGCTCGCGTCGCAGCTGCTCGCCGACACGTTCGCCGGCGCAGGCTTCTTCGTCCAGAGCTTCCCCGAGTACAAGGCCGAGCGGCGCGGCGCGCCGATCTCTGCGTTTCTCCGCTGGGACACCGAGCCGATCCACCGCCGCTACCGGGTGCGCGAGTGCGACGTGCTCGCCAGCGTCTCGCCCTCCGATCCGGCGCCGGCCGCCTTCGACAGCGTCCGGCCGGGCGGGACGGTCGTCCTCAACCGCGAGGCGCGCTGGCCGTACCGCGGCGGCTTCTCGGTCGCGCGGGTGCCGGCCTCGAGGATCGCCCGCGAGCGCGGCGTCCTCTCCTCCGAAGGGCGGCCGATGGGGAACGCCGCAGTGCTCGGCGCCTGCGTGCGGCTGCTCCTCCCGGACGCGTTCCCGCAGCTCGAGTGGGCGATCCGGACGCGCCTGGGGCGGCTCGCGCCGATGAACGTCGAGGCCGCGCGCGCGGGCTTCGAGCGCGTCACGCGCCAGCACGCGCTCTCCGGCGACGCGCCGGCCGAGCACGCGCCTGCGCCGGCGCCGTGGCACGCGTCGCTCTTCCCGATCAGCACGCAGGACTCGCTGCAGCTGCACACGGGCTCCTGGTCGCTCGAGCGCCCGGTGCTCCTCGACGCGTGCACGGCGTGCGGCGTCTGCGCGCTCTTCTGCCCCGACGGCTCGATCGCGCGGCTCGACGGCGCGATGGCGATCGACTACGACTACTGCAAGGGCTGCGGGATCTGCGCGGCGGTCTGCCCGGTCAAGGGCGCGATCGCGATGGAGGAGGCGGCGGCCTGATGGACGTGCCGCGCGGCCCGGTCGTGATCACCGGCAACGAGGCGGCCGCGTACGCCGCCGTGCTGGCGCGAGTGCAGGCGTACGGCTGCTACCCGATCACGCCGCAGACGCTGATCGTGGAGCGGATCGCCGACCTCGTCGCCGGCCGCGACGACGTCGAGTACGCCAACCTCGAGAGCGAGCACTCGATGCTCGGCTACGTGATCGCGGCCGCGCGCACCGGCGTGCGGACGTTCACCGCCACCTCGTCACAGGGGCTCCTCTACGCGCACGAGCAGCTGCACCGCGCCTCGCGCGAGCGCCTGCCGCTGGTCGTCGTGGACGTCAACCGCGCCGTCTTCGCGCCCTGGAGCATCGAGCCCGACCTCTCCGACGCGATGTCGCAGCGCGACACCGGCTGGCTCCAGCTCTACTGCTCGACCGCCCAGGAGGTGCTCGACACCGTCCTGTGCGCCTACCGGATCGCCGAGACCGCGCTCCTGCCGGTGCTCGTCTGCGGCGAGGGCTTCCTGCTCTCGCACACCTCCGAGGTGGTCGACGTGCCGCCGCAGGAGGAGGTGGACGCGTTCCTGCCGCCGTTCGAGCCGCCGGACGGCTGGCGCCTCGACCCGGGCGAGCCGCACGTCTTCTCCGGCCTGCCCGACACCCGCGACTACGCGGCCTTCCAGCGCAACGTGGCCGACGCGCTCGACGAGGCGCGCGAGACGGTGGACGCGGTCGCCGCCGAGTTCACGCAGCACTTCGGACGGCTCAAGACCGCGGCGCTCGAGCTCTCCGGGAACCTCGCCGCCGAGCGCGCGCTCGTCGCGATCGGGACGATCGGCGAGACCGCGCTCGAGCTGCTCGAGGACGACCCCGACCTGCTCGTCGTGCGTGTCCACCAGTTCCGGCCCTTCCCCGGCGAGGAGCTGCTCTCCGTCCTCTCCGCCGCGTCGCAGGTCGTCGTCGTCGACCGTGCGCCCGCCTTCGGCTCGCTCGCCCCGCTGGCGGCGGACGTGCGCGCGCTCGGGATCGACGCCGTCGCCGCCGTCTGCGGGCTCGGCGGCACCGAGGTCACGCCGGCGACGCTGCGCCACGCGCTCGAGCTCGCCCCGGCGCCCGAGGCGGTGTGGATCTGATGGCGCCGCAGGCCGCCTGGCTGGACACGGTCGTGCAGGAGGAGCGCCGGCTCCATCCGGGCCACTCAGCGTGCGCCGGCTGCGGGCCGGCGGTGAACGTGCGCCACCTGCTCGGCGCGCTTGCGGAGGCGGCGCCCGAGCGGCGGACGATCCTTGTCATCCCGGCCTCCTGCTGGACGATCATCGCCGGCGTCTGGCCGGTGAGCGCGTTCGGCGTCTCGGTGCACCTGACGCCGTTCGCGTCCGCGCCGGCCGAGGCCTCCGGGATCAAGGCGGCGCTGCGCCTGCGCGGCGAGGGCGACACGAACGTCGTCGTCTGGGGCGGCGACGGCGGCACCTGCGACATCGGCTTCGCCTCGCTGTCGGCCGCGGCCGAGCGCAACGAGGACCTGATCTACGTCCTCAACGACAACGAGGCGTACATGAACACCGGCGTGCAGAAGTCCGGCGCGACGCCCGAGGGCGCCTGGACGACCACGACGCCGGCGGCGGCGCCGCGCACGGGCCGCAAGAAGGACATGGTGCGGATCATGGCGGCACACGGGATCCCGTACGCGGCGACGCTCGCCGCCGGCTCGGTGCCGCTGCTCCGGGACTTCCGGGCCAAGGTCGCCCGCGCCGCGGAGGTCGAGGGCTTCCGCTTCCTGCACGTCCTCGGCGGCTGCCCGCCCGGCTGGCGCTACCCGACCGCCGACTCGGTCGAGCTCGCGCGTCTCGCCGTCGAGTCGCGCTACTTCCCGCTGCTCGAGTTCGACTGCGGCGCCTGGCGGATCACGCACCGGCCGAAGCATCCGGTCCCGGTCGCCGACTTCCTGGGCACGCAGGGGCGCTTCGCGCACCTGACCGGCGACGACGTGGAGCGGATCCAGGCGCACGTCGACGAGCGCTGGGAGCTGCTCGCGGCGCTCGAGTCCTGAAAAGGGGAGGGCCCGCCGAAGCGGGCCCTTGCCATCCGTCCCCCGCAGATCTGGGCGAGCGAGCTGCTAGCCGCGCCTCCCATGGCGGGCGCGGTGACCGAAGCCGCCGAGCTTGGCGTGCGAGCCGCTGCTCAGGCGGCCGTTCGTGCTGCCGCCGTCGCCGGACGAGTCGTCCGAGGAGCCGCCGCCGCGGAGCTTGATCCCGAGGCCGATGCCGAGCCCGCGGAGACCGCCGCCGACCCCGCTCTTGTAGCCGGGGAAGGTCCTGGCGTTGATCTTCGTGGTCAGCGTGGTCGCCTGGTCGGAGGTGATGTCGCCGGCGGTCTGTGCCGCTGCGACCTGCGCCAGCGCGATCGCCTTACGGGCCGCGGCGAAGCCGGTGTTGAGCGCGTCGGTGGTGATGCTCAGGTTCGACGCGACCGTCGCCGTCTGGCTCAGCCTGTACGCCACGTCGAGGTTGTCGTCGGCCGACGCGGTCAGGTCGTCCGCCCGGGACGACGTGATGTCGCCGACGCTCTGCTCGCTCGAGACGTACGTGTCGGCGGAGCCGTGGATCGCCGTCACCAGCGTCGAGCGCGACACGTTCAGCTGCGACGCAGCCGCCGTGACGAGCTTGCTGACGCTCACGCCCGCGCCGAGCGCGCCGCGACCGCCGCCGCCGCCGTCGGCCGAGGCGGTCGCCACTCCGACCACGAGCAGCGCCGACAGCGCCGCCAGGGTCGAGAGCGCGAGCCGCGTGCCTGTCTTCCGCATTCGTTCCTCCAGGGGGAGAGGGTCGCTTTCTGCTCGGGATCCTGGAACGGGATGCTTGGGCGGCGGTAAGGCGTGTGTCAGGCGGAGGTAAAACACGATTCTCAGGCGATTCACAGCTTCAGGAGCGACCGTGGAGAGATGAGCGGGAACCGGATACTCGTCGTCGACGACGAGCCGTCGATCGTCGACGCCGTCTCGACGGCGCTCCGCTACGAGGGCTTCGAGGTGCGCGAGGCGCTGACCGGGCGCGACGCGCTCCAGGCGGTCTCCGACTTCGACCCCGAGCTCGTCGTCCTCGACTGGATGCTCCCGGACATCGAGGGGATCGAGGTCGGACGCCGGCTGCGGGAGCGCGGCTACAAGACGGCGATCCTCTTCCTCACCGCGAAGGACGCGATCGAGAACAAGGTCGACGCGCTGCGCGCCGGCGGCGACGACTACGTGACCAAGCCCTTCTCCCTGGCGGAGGTCGTCGCGCGCGTGCAGGCGATCCTGCGCCGGACGGCGAGCGACCTGCCCGGCGACGTGCTGCGCTTCGGCGACCTGACGCTCGACGAGACGCGCCACGAGGTCTACCGCGGCGGGACACAGATCGACCTGACCGCGACCGAGTTCTCGCTGCTGCGCTTCTTCATGCTCAACCCGCGCCGCGTCCTCTCGAAGGGGCAGATCCTGCAGAACGTCTGGCGCTACGACTTCGGCGGCAACTCGAACATCGTCGAGACGTACGTCAGCTACCTGCGCAAGAAGCTCCACGCCGCGGGGCCGCCGGTGATCCGCACCGTCAGGCAGGCGGGCTACATGCTGGACGCCCGGGCGGAGTAGTGCTCGGCAGGCTTTCGCTGCGGGCCCGGCTCCTGCTGGGCGTGTTCGCCCTCGCTGCCGCCGGGCTCGTCGCCGCCGACGTCGCGACGTACCAGTCGTTGCGCTCCTTCCTGCTCACCCGCGTCGACCAGACGCTCGCCGCCGGCCACCCGCAGGTCGAGCAGGAGCAGGAGAGCGAGGGCGGCGGGATCCGTGACCCGGACCGCGGGCCGCCCGCGCAGGGGATCGACTGGTTCCAGGTGCGGACGCTCGACGGCCGCGTCCTCCACAGCGGCTTCCTCGTCGGCGGCGGCTCGCCTCCGGACGTGCCGGAGGACGTCTCGCTCTCGGGGCGCTCGCTCAACCGGGAGGGCGAGCGCGTCTCCTACTTCACGGTCCCGGCCAAGGAGGGCGACGCGCACTACCGCATCCGGGCCTCGCTCGACCCCGAGCATCCCGGCAACGTCCTGCTCGTCGCGGCGTCGCTGCACGACGTCGGCGACACACTGCACCGGCTCCTGCTGATCGAGCTGCTCGCGACCGTGAGCGTCCTCGCGGCGATCGCGGGCCTCGGGCTCTGGGCGGTGCGGATCGGCCTGCGGCCGCTGCGCGAGATCGAGACGACCGCCGCCGCGATCGCGGCCGGCGACCTCTCGCGCCGCGTCGAGCGGGCGGAGGAGCGGACCGAGGTGGGCAGGCTCGGCCGCTCGCTGAACGCGATGCTCGCGCAGATCGAGGCCGCCTTTCGGGCGCGCGAGCAGTCCGAGCGGAAGCTGCGGCGCTTCGTCGCCGACGCGTCGCACGAGCTGCGCACGCCGCTCGCGGCGGTGCGCGCGTACGCCGAGCTGTTCGGCCGCGGGGCGGCGACGCATCCGGACGACCTCGAGCGGTCGATGTCCGGGATCACGCGCGAGGCGGAGCGGATGAGCCTGCTCGTGGAGGATCTGCTCCTGCTCGCGCGGCTCGACGAGGGGCGCCCGCTGGAGCAGAAGCAGGTCGCGCTCGAGGAGGTCGTCGCGGAGGCGGTCGACGCCGCTCGGGTCCTCGACCCGGACCGCCCGTTCGAGGTCCTGCTCGAGCCGGCGGCCGTCGTTGGCGACCGCGACCGGCTGCGCCAGATCGTCGACAACCTGTTCGCGAACGTCCGCTCGCACACGCCGGCGGCGAGCCCGGTTCGGGTGTCGCTCGAGCGGCGGGGAGACAGGGCCGTGATCGCCGTCTCCGACAGCGGGCCGGGGCTGACCGAGGAGCAGGCGGCCCAGGTCTTCGAGCGGTTCTACCGCGCCGACCCGTCCCGGGCCCGCACGAGCGGCGGCGTCGGGCTCGGCCTCTCGATCGTCGCCGCGGTCGCGCAGGCGCACGGGGGAGAGGCGAGCGCGCGCTCGGCGCCCGGCGAGGGGGCGACGTTCGAGATCGTGTTGCCGCTCGCCTGACGGCGTGCAGGTTTATCGCTTTCGGGGAGTCTTTGCTCAGGAGTGGGTCGGCACGAAGACATCGACGAGCCGGAGGACGAGGTGCCGTTCCTCTGCGAGTGCGGCGACGTGGGCTGCGAGAAGTGCGTGCCCATGACCGCCTCCGAGTACGAGGAGCTCCCGCTCGACCCGCCGGGCCTCGCGCTCT
>DASZYW010000015.1:0-11690 GCA_035545195.1 Gaiellaceae bacterium | reverse complement strand
AAAGGTGAAAAACGACGAGCCGGCCGGCAGATCGACCACCTGCTGCCCACTCGTCAACGCCAACGCCAACCCGCGGCCCATCGACAACGTCGCCAACGTCGCCACGATCGTCGGGATCCGAAACACCTGCACCGCCAACGCATTCACGAACCCGAACGACCCGCCCACCAACACCGCCACCAACCCCGCCAGCCACGGCGTCCACCCGTGCTGCATCAGCAACGCGGACACGATCAACGACAGCCCGAAGTTCGACCCCACCGACAGATCCAGCTCCCGCATCGCCAACAGGAACGACATGCCGGCGGCGAGGATCCCGATGTACACCGACTGCTGCAAAATCGACAACAGATTCGCCCGGTCCAAAAACGAGTGATGGAACAACCCGACCACCACCACCAGCACAACCGTCGCCGCCAGCACACTCGCCGAGTCCGCCCCGGTCAGGCGGCCCACGAGCTCGTTCACCCGCCGCATCGGATCGCTCGCGGTCACGGCCTGCGCGTTCTCGTGCGCGCTCACGTCACGCCTCCGTCGATCGCGAGCACCTGACCGGTCATGTACGACGACGCGTCCGAGGCGAGGAACAGCGTCCCGGCCGCGATCTCCTCCGGCCGCCCCTGGCGGCCGAGCGGCACCGACGAGCGCACGATCTCCGCATGACGCGCGTCGCCGCCGAGCATCGCGATCGCCGGCGCGTTGAACGGCGACTCCACCCAGCCGGGGCAGATCGCGTTCACGCGGATCCCGTCGCCCGCCAGCTCGAGCGCGAGGGCCTTCGTGAAGGCGATCAGCGCGCCCTTCGACGCCGAGTAGGCGGTCGCGCCGGGCGCGCCGTGCAGCCCCACCTGGGACGAGGTGTTGACGATCGCTCCGGCGGTCGAGGCGCGGAGCGCCGGCACCAGCGCCCGCACCATGAGGAAGCTGCCACGGACGTTGACGGCGAACGTCTCGTCCCAGTCCTCCACCGAGAACCCGTCAACGGCGCCGACGAGGTGGACGGCCGCGTTGTTCACGAGCACGTCCACCCCGCCGAGCCGCCCTGTCGCCACCCCTGCGACACGCTCGACGTCCGGAGGAGACGAGATGTCCGCGACCACCGCCGTCGCCTCGCCGCCGGCGGCGGCGATGGACGCGACCGTCTCCTCGACGGCGGGGTCGCGATCCACGAGCACGAGCCGGGCCCCCTCGCGCGCGAACAGGCGCGCCGTGGCGCCGCCGATGTTCGCCGTCGCGCCGGTGATCACCACGCGGCGGCTGTCGAGCGCGCCGCTCATCGCAGCGAACCCGCCACGCGCGCGACGTAGGCGCGGTCGTCGGGGTGCACCGGCGGCGTGCCGTAGTAGTGGAAGCTCTCGACCGTCTTGACCTCCCACGCCTGGCCGCGGGCGCGCTCGGTCTCCGTCCAGACGACCGGCTCGTGGTCGGGGTCGTAGACGAAGTAGCCGCCGCTCGTCACCTCGATCCGGTTGCCGCCGGGCTCGAAGACGTACAGGAAGAACCCCTGGCTGATCGTGTGCTTCGACGGCGCGAACTCGATCGGCACGAGATGCTCGACGAACACGTCGGCGGCGCGCAGCACCTCCTCGCGCGTGTCGACCCAGAAGGACAGGTGGTGCAGGCGGCCCTGTGCGTTGCGCGCGTCCGCGACGTAGATCAGCTCGTGGGCGGCCATCGACAGGCTCAGCCAAGCGCCCGCCTCGGTCCCGTCGTCGAGGACGATCCCCTCGTAGTGGCGGTAGCCGAGGACGTCGGTCGCGAAGACGCGGCACGCGGCGACGTCGCGCGCGAGCAGGTTGACGTGGTCGAGCCGCTTCGCTCCGGCGCCGCGCCCGACGTAGCGCTGCGGCTGGTTGCGCAGGGTCGGGCGGAGCGCCTCGGGCGGCGCATACCTCTCCGTCTCGTAGTACAGCTCCATGAGGTGGCCGTCCGGGTCGGTGAAGCGGTACGCCGGTCCGTGCCCCGGGTCGCCGTCGGTCCAGCCGATCCCGCGGCCGCTCGCCTCGATCGCCGCGGCGCGCCGCTCGAGCGCGTCCTGCGAGCGCGCGCGGATCGCCATGTGGCCGAGCCCGGGCTCGGCCGCCTCGGTGAGGACCACCGAGTACGGCTGGTACTCGCCCCAGCCGCGCAGGAACACGGAGCCCCCGACCCGGCGCTCCTCCTCGAGTCCGAGCGCCTCGACGAGGAAGCGCAGGCTCCGTTCCGGCTCCGGCGTCAGCAGCTCGACGTGGCCGATGTGCGCCAGGTCGCCGAAACGCAGGTCGGTCATCGCCCCTCCACCAGCTCGCGGAGTCCGTCGAGGTCGTACGAGAGCGCCCCCGCCTGGAGCCGCTCGCGCTTCACGCGCTCCTTCTCCTCGCGGGCGAGCGAGAGCTCGAGCACCTCGTCGACGCGGGCGCTCGGCACGACGGCGCCGCCGTCGGCGTCGAGGATCACGACATCGCCCGGATCGATGCGCCGGCTGCCGACGACGACGGGCTCGTCGATCGCGCCGACCCCGGTCTTGGTCGCGCCGCGGATCGCGACGAAGCGCGCCCAGATGGGCAGGCCGAGCTCGACGAGGTCCTCGACGTCGCGCACGGCGCCGTCGACGAGGACGGCCGCGGCGCCCTGCGCCTT
Organism: Gaiellaceae bacterium; assembly: GCA_035545195.1. Classification (GTDB taxonomy): domain Bacteria; phylum Actinomycetota; class Thermoleophilia; order Gaiellales; family Gaiellaceae; genus Palsa-739. Next base: position 9,071 of record DASZYW010000015.1, on the reverse strand, counting down.
CGCCTGCGTGGCGAGCAGGTCGCCGACGAGCGCGACCGGCGACGGCACCGGCATCGTCAGCACGAGCACGTCCCCCGGCTGGACGGCCGCCATCGCCGCGTGCACCATCAGGTTGTCGTCCTGGCCGCAGCGCACGGTGCGCGCGGGGCCGGCGGCGCGCGAGCCGGGGACGATGCGGTGCAGCGGCACGTCGATCTGGCCCTCCCGTCCGGCCGCCTCGTAGACGGTCGCGCTGCCGAGCCGCGCCAGCTCCGCGAGCGTGCTCACAGCTCCTCGACGACCTGCGGCAGCACGCGCTGGAACGCCTCGGCGTAGCGGATGTCGCTGTTGCCCGACACGCGGCGCGCGTGGTTCGCGCGGTGCTCGGCCCGCTCGGCGTAGTACGTCTGGAGATAGACCTGCGACTCCATCGCCGCCATCGCCTCGCGCTTGCGGTCGACGACGGCCGTGATGTCCACGAACGTCGTCGGCATGAAGTTGCAGAGCTCGGGCTGATGCGGCTCGAAGAGGAAGAGCGCGGGCGGCTTGATCGTCGGGAAGCCGCTGCTGACCCCGGCGCCCGCCGCGAGCGTCCGGGCGCGGACGACGGCGGCGTGCGCGACTGGGTGGTCCGGGTTGAACGGGTCGGTGTCGGTGTGGGTGACGAGGACGTCCGGTGCGAACTCGCGGATGGCGTCCGTGAGCGTCGCCAGGCGCTCCGGCCCGATCTCGAGCGGATAGTCGCCGAAGTCGAGCGCCTTGAAGCTCGCGCCCAGCGCGGTTGCCGCCTTCTCCGCCTCGGCGTGGCGCGCGCGCTTGACGTTCTCGACCGTCTGGCCCTCGACCTTCCAGAGCTCGCCCGACTCCCCGCGCTCGCCGTACGAGAGCGCGATCACCTCGGCGACGCCGCCGGCGGCGACGGTGACCGCGATCGCGCCGCCCGCGCGCCAGACGAAGTCGGCGGAGTGGGCCCCGACGACCAGCAGCCTCCTGCTCACGCGACCTGCGCCCCCGCGAGCCGCCGCGAGTTCACGACGGTCATCGTCCGCACCTCGTCGTCGGAGAAGCCGGCGCCGAGCAGCTCGGCGGCGAACAGCGCGAGGCCGTCCTCGACGGGCGGGTTGGCCGGCTGTCCGAGATCGGTCGAGAGCAGGTTGCGCTCGACCCCGGTTGCCCGGATGCCCTCGAAGACCCGCTCCCACGTGCACTTGCCCGTGTGCGGCGTCGTGAAGCAGCGCTCGAGGAGCGCGCCTCGCTCGGCGAGCGCCACCTGGTCGGCGACGGAGAGGTCCTGGGCCGGGAACTCGGGGTGCGTCACGACGACCTGCCGCACGCCCGCGTCGAGCGCCGCGGGAACGACGGCGAAGATCTCGTCGCGGCTCAGGTGGCCGGTCGCCAGGATGAGGTCGTGCCGGGCGACGAGCTCGAGCACGGCGACCAGCTCCGGGAGCGGCTCGCCCTTCGCGTCGACGACCGCGACCGGCGGCACCTCGACGCCGGCGTCGCGCAGCTCGATCTGGATCGCGGCCCAGAGCGGCCTGTGCACGCCCGGGCCGTAGTCGCGGTCGCGCGCGGACGCCTCGTTGACAGCGTCGACGGTCGGGAGCCACACGATGCGGGCTCCCTCTCGCGCCGCGATCTCGACCGCGAGCGGGTTGAGGCCGCCGACCGCGCCGTTCAGCGTCAGCGTCCCCACCGCGTCGATGCCGGGCACCGCCTTCGAGACGACCTGCGCCCGCTCGGCGGTCGACGTGTAGTGCGACTTCAGCCCGAAGCCTGCGAGGCCGCGCTCGAGGAACCGCTCAGCGAGGGCGAGGTCGTCGATCCCGCGCGTCATCACGTCGGGCCCGACGTGCACGTGCAGGTCGTAGGCGCCGCGGACGAGCTCTCTGGCGTGCTCCAGGCGCGAACGATTGACGACAAGATTGTCGACCATCTGGTCGACGACCATAACGCTTGACGCGGACGAGGGCAACCGTCAACTCCCGTACCTGGTACAGCGCACGGACCCGGGTCGCGCTTCGCGACGGCATCGAGCGCTGTACCAGGTACGAGGGTTAGGGCCCCGCGTGGGCGCTCGCCCGGAGCGCGTCCGCGACGTGCGAGAGGTGGCGGCGCATGGCCGCCTCGGCGCCGTCGCCGTCGCCGGCGGCGATGGCGTCGACGATCGCCGAGTGCTCGGCGAACGACTTGGCGGGCCGGCCGGGCTGCAGGATCGTCCGGAACTGGAACCGCACGATGTGCGGGTTCAGCATCGAGACGAGTCCCTCCGCCGTGCGGTGGCCGGCGATGCGCAGCATCGTCTGGTGCAGCTTCGAGTTCAGCTCGGAGACGCCGAGCAGGTCGCCCGTGTCGAGCAGCTCGCGCATCGAGGCGAGAACGGCTCGCAGGTCGGCCACGTCGGCCTCGGTCGCGTTCGCGGCCGCCTTGCGGGCGACGAGCCCCTCGAGCACCGCACGCGCCTCGAGGATCTCGATCGCCTCGGCCTCCCCCACGAGCCGCACCTTCGCCCCGCGGTTGCGCTCGTGCTCGACGAGACCCTCGTGGGCGAGCCGGGCGAGGGCTCCGCGCACGGCGGTGCGGGTGGTGCCGAGGCTCTTCGTCAGGTCGGCTTCAACGAGACGCTCGTTGGGCTGGAGCCGGCCGGCGACGATGTCGGCGCGCAGGCGCTCGTACGCGTCGGCGGCGGTCACGGACGACGAGGCGTTCGCGCTCACGCGATCTAATCTAGGGCATCGTGCGCCGGGCCCCGGGTCAACGCGTCGCGCTCCTCGGTCTCGGCGAGGCGGGAGCGGCGATCGCAGCCGACCTGGTGGCGGCGGGCGCCGAGGTGTCGGGCTGGGATCCGGCGCGGCCGTCGGTGGCCGGCGTTCGGCTCGCGGGCTCGGCTCCGGAGGCGGTCGCGGAGGCCGACGTCGTGCTCAGCCTCAACGCCCAGTCTGCCGCGGTGTCGGCCGCCGAGTCCGTCGCGGCTGCTCTGCCCCGTGGGAGCCTCTACGCCGACCTCAACACCACGAGCGCGACGGTGAAGCGCGCCGTCGCGGAGGTCGTGCCCGTGCCCTTCGCCGACGTCGCCCTCCTCGCCCCCGTGCCCGGCAACGGGCTCGCGACGCCGTCGTTCGCATCCGGCCCGGGCGCCGAGCGCTACGCGGAGCTGATGACGCCGCTGGGCGCGCGCGTCGAGATCGTGGGCGCCGAGCCGGGCGACGCGGCGGCCCGGAAGCTGCTGCGGAGCGTCTTCACGAAAGGCCTCGCTGCCGCGGTGGTCGAGAGCCTCGCCGCCGCGCGGGCGGCGGGCTGCGAGGACTGGCTGCGCGCGGACATCGCGCAGACGCTCCGCGAGGCCGACGACGCCCTCCTCGAACGGCTCGAGCGCGGCAGCGTCGAGCACGCGAGGCGCCGGGTGGACGAGATGGAGTCTGCAAGCGCGCTGCTCGACGAGCTCGGCGTCGCGCCACACGTCGCGCGCGCGTCGGTCGCGGTGCTCCGCGACCTGGCGGAGTAGTGCCGCCGCTGCGCGTCGGCGTCGTCGGCGCCGGGATCGTCGGCCTGGCGGTCGCGCGGCGCATGACCGAGCTCCGGCCCGACGCCGTGGTGACGGTGCTCGAGAAGGAGGACCGCGTCGCCGTCCACCAAACGGGACGGAACAGCGGCGTCGTCCACGCCGGGATCTACTACGCGCCGGGGTCGCTGAAGGCGCGGCTCTGCCGCCGGGGCGCCGAGCTGCTGGAGGCGTACTGCACGGAGCGCGGGATCCCGCTCGAGCGCTGCGGCAAGCTGGTCGTGGCGCTCGACGAGTCCGAGCTCGACCGTCTGCGCGAGCTGGAGCGCCGGGGCCGGGAGAACGGCGTGCCGGGGCTGCGGTGGCTGACGGGCGACGAGCTGCGCGAGATCGAGCCGCACGCGGCGGGGGTCGCGGGCCTGCACTCGCCGGCGACGGGCATCACCGACTATCGCGCGGTCGCGGCGGCTCTTGCCGAGGACATCCGCGCGGCGGGCGGCGCGGTGCGGCTCGGCGCGGAGGTGACGAGCATCCGGGTCGCCGGCGCGGAGGCGCGCGTCGTCGCGGGCGGGGACGCGTACGCGTTCGACCGGCTCGTGCTGTGCGCCGGTCTGCAGTCCGACCGGGTCGCGCGCCTCGCCGGAGACGAGCGAGAGCCGAGGATCGTCCCCTTCCGGGGCGAGTACTACTCGCTTCGCCCGGGCGCCGAGCAGCTCGTGCGCGGCTTGCTCTACCCCGTCCCGGACCCCGCGTACCCGTTCCTCGGAGTGCACTTCACGAAGCGGATCCGAGGCGGCGTCGACGTCGGGCCCAACGCGGTGCTGGCGCTCGCCCGCGAGGGCTACCGCCGGCGCGACGTCCGCGTCGGCGACGTCGTCGACACCCTCCGCTCGCGCGGCTTCCGCACGCTGGCGCGCAAACACTGGCGCATGGCCGTGAGGGAGCTGCGCGGCTCGCTGTCCAAGGAGGCGTACGCGGCGGAGGCGCGCCGCTACGTGCCGGAGGTGAGCGCAGCCGACCTGATCCCGGCCCCGGCCGGCGTCCGAGCGCAAGCCCTCGACCGCGACGGCTCGCTCGTCGACGACTTCCGCATCCATCACGTCGGCCCGGTCGTCGCGGTGCGAAACGCCCCGTCGCCGGGCGCCACGTCGAGCCTCGCCATCGCCGAGCACGTTTGCACCGTCGCCCTGGACGAGGACATGCGTTAGCCCGCCAAAACCGCAGGTGTATGACGCTCGATGAGGACCGCGGCGATGTGATCGCTCATTCGGTGGCGAGCCGACATGAAAAACCCGCCGCAACGATCTCGAAGGTCGCAACGTAGACACTCCGAGTGGTACTCGTTCTTCCAGTCGCTGATCGATTTGACCGTGTACGGCCAAACGCGCTGGTCGGTCAGGCACAGTTGATGGTTGTAAACCATGGTCTTGATGCCACGGCTGGTCAGCAAGTCGACAGCGCCTACCAATTGCGCCTGGTAGTCGACTGGGTCGATCCAGACGTCTTCCATGTTCGCCCGAGCGAAGCCCGTCATCTCGAGGCCCATGAGCGCCACCTGCTCGACAAAGCACAGGTTGCGGGCGATGAACTCCGCGATCTCCTCGAGCCAAGGTGCTGTCTGCTTGTGGATTACAACCCGAACCTCGATGCGCTGTTGGAGCGCACCCAGGTTGAGGAGCCCACGAACCGTCTCGTTGAAGGCTCCCCGAGCCTGAACGATGTAGTCATGGAGAGCCGATTCCGCGCCGTAGAGCGGAATGCCTACCATCAGGTTGGGGCTGTCGATAGCTGCCCATCCATCGGCGAACCTCCGATCGGCAAAGCGCCGACCATTCGACAGGACATGCAGTGCGGCGGCTGGCATCAGATTCCGACAAAGGCGCAGTAGCTCGAAGAGCCGCTCGCCATACAGCGTCGGCTCACCGCCGGTGAAGCCGATCTCCGGCGTCTCACGCGGCAGCAAGCGGATCAGCTCGAATGCCTGCTCGAGGAGCCAATCATCTTCCCGCAGCTTGGGCGGTTGCGAGCACATCAGGCAGAAGTGATCGCACCGCTCGGTCAGGAGGACGTGGTTCTGGCGGCTCGCTTGCCTCCAAAGGACGCGCAGGCGCGAGCCGTCGGCGGAGATCGAGAGGACATCACCCGCGCTCAGATACTCAAGCGGCTCAGGAAGAACGATCGCAGGCGAAACACTGACAACGCCGCTGGGCGCCTCGCCATGTACGAGATACATGCCGAACCCTTCTGGGGCGGGCTCGCCAGACTCCACGACCACGGCCCGAGCGTGGCGCAGTTGAACGGGGCAGGATGAGTCCGCTATCAGCCACACCGTGCGCGTCAGCGGTTGGACAAGCCGCACCGCCTTACTTCGCCCGCTCAGAGCGATCATGCAGCGACCCAACCCTGGAAGACTCGCCTGGCAAGAGCGTCGTCCTCGTACAACTTGAGGACTCGACGAAACACCGCCATGTTGCGTCGACAGAAGGCCGAAAGGGCCTTGTGTCCAACTAGGTCGCCGGCCGTCGCGTGATGAAAGACAGGGTCGGCGCCGCAATACGGCTCGTACACGCACTCACTGCACATCGGGGCGCTCCAGGTAAACGACTCCTCGATCGCATTTAGGAGGCCCTCTGCAAGAAAGATCTCCTCGAAGCCGTCCTCGTGAACGTTGCCAAGCCGGAACGTCTCGTCGCCCATCTCAGCGAGCATCCGACCCTCATCGGACGCGTATACATCGCCGTCGTAGTTGTAGACCACTGCTCCGATGCCGATGCGTGCGGGAGATGCAAGGTCGACGTAGCCCGGGTCGACGTTCGTCAGCATCTTCTTCAATGCGAGGGACGCGTACAGCTCCATCATGGGCGCGCCTTGTGCGTTCAGCTCGAGGATATAGGCGAGCCCCTCTTCATAGAACTCAAGCCACCGCTCGACGTCGTACGCGGCGTGCGCCTTGGTCTTGATCGCAAACCCGTAGGGCGAGAGTGGCCGGAGGAAGATCGACATGAGCCCGAGCTCGAGATAGGTATCTACGATCTCGCGCACGCGACCAAGACTCCCTGCGGTCGTGGTCATCAAGGCGGAGACGCGATCGACACCCAGGCCCTCTCGGGCACGCCGAATTCCGGCAACGGCGAGCTCCCAGCTGTCGTGCCCAGGCCGCGGGCGATTCGAGTTGTGGAGGTCACGCGGACCGTCGAGTGACGTGGAGATGAAGACGTCGTGCTCATCGCAAAAGGCCAGAACCTCGTCATCGAGAAGCGCGAGGTTGGTCGCAATAACGAAGCTGAGGTCTCTGGACCAATGTTGATTCATCGCCTTCGCATCAAGGACGATTTTGCGGACAAGCGGAAAGTTGAGGAGCGGTTCGCCGCCTTGAAACTCGATCTTGATCTGAGGCGATGGGGAACGGAAGACGAGTTCGAGGGCGCGTTCCGCCGTCTCCTCACTCATGTCGAAGCGCGCCTTGTCTGTGCTCTGTCTGGAAACCTGACAATAGGGACAAGAGTGATCGCAGCGCAGCGAGACGACGAACATGTGCAGTGCGGTGAACTGCGCGAGCCGGTCGAACCGCGTTCGGGTCTTCAGTGCCAGAAGCTCGAGAGGCAGGTCGTCATCTACAGGTCGAATCAGGTGTTTGGCACGCAGACGTCGAACGAGGTTCGGGCTCTCGGGCGGACTCACCGACACGAACTGCTCGAACTCCGAGGTCGTCAGGAAAAGGTGCTCTCCGACCATGTTGGTCACAAGCACGCGGTCAGCGTCGAACCGCTCGAAGCGAAAAGGCATGCGCTGCCAGTCCGCGCCGGCCGGCTCATAGGCTCCTGCGGGGACGAACCTCGAGGTTGCCGTCACGGCGGGTCGACGAGACCGCTGTGCGAGAACGCGAGTGCGAGGATCACGTCCCGCTCGCCACGTGTCTCTTCTCGGATCCGTGCACGTAGGGCCTGATCCAGCACCTCACTCCTGAACTCGTGCACGAACTGCTCCTCGTCAAACTCGACTCCAGGCGCCGGTCTGAGCTTGCAATGCAGAGACTCCGCATCTCCAGCCACTTCGATCGAGAACCGATGCGCAAAGCGATACGCCGCGCGCTGAATCACATCGACGGTCGCTTCTTCGCGCAGGAAGCTCACCATATGAACTTCTGCGCCGTCAGCCACCAGAGTAGTGAGAGCTGTGCGAGGAGTGGGACGAATGCGACGAATGCGAGACGTGGCCGGCTCCTCCTCCGCCACCGCCGGTCGTGGCGAGCGGCACCGCGGCTTTTGCCCGTGCGATCTGCCCGCGTATCTCGCCTTTCGGATTCGCGTGGGTACCGACGTTGAGATACAACGCGCCCTTCAGGAGACTCGCGATCTGCGCTTGTGTCAGGACCTTCGTCCCGGTCGCGCTCGTCTTGCACGGCCCGCAGAGCTCTAGCACGCGTGCTCCGACCACCCCTTGCCCGCCCCGATGGATGACAGCGGCCACCGGTGCACCAGAGAGCTTCGAGAGCTTTAGGCTCCAGTGGAGCAGCCTCCCACTGAGTGTGGCAGTGAAGGTCCCCGCTGCGCCGACACCAGCAACGTGCGGCACCGGTACCTCTTGGCTCACGGTCAAATGGGCCGAGAACCGAGTCGTGGCAGCGGGCGAAGCAGGTGGTGCCGTGACAGTTGGGGGCACCGTAACTGTCGGCGTCGCGGGTGGTGGAGCAGTGACCGTGGGGACGGTTGGCGTCGGAAGGGTCGGTGCCGGAACTGTCGGGGTCGGCACTCCGCCTGATCCGGCTGATGAGACATGTGAGCTGTGAGACGAGTGCGAGCTGTGCGAGCTGTGTCCCGCCACACCGACAGCACCGACGGTACGAGTGACGCGCCGAACGAATAGCAGCGGACCGTGCACTCGCTGGATCGTGTTGGCGGACTCGAAATTCAGCTGGCCCGGGACTTCGGCAGCCGGCTGCCCATTGGCGGCGACAGCACGCGGAATCATCGCGCTGACCGCAACGCCCACGGGAACGAGAAAAGATCGCGTTCTCATACGTCGACCCTAGGCCGCTTCGTGACGTGAGTCAACGGAGGCCCGCACTAAACAGCCGAGCGTCGATGTTCCGAGCGTAGGTCACCATCCAGCGCTGCCGAAGATGCGGGTACCGTCGCGAGCGTGCGCGAGAGGCTTCTCGATTGGTATAGGCGGACTGGCCGACGACTCCCCTGGCGGAAAACCACCGATCCGTACGCGATCCTCGTCAGCGAGGTGATGCTGCAGCAGAAACCACTCGCGAGGATGGTTACGCGGGAAGTGCAGGAAGAAAGCCGACTTCTGGCTTGATTCCTGGGGTTCCGTGACCCTCGGCTTCCGCACGGTTCGTCACGCATCTGTTCGCACGCTGTTCGCACGCCGGCTCTCATGGGCCGCGTGACGTTAGCGTCACCGAAACTTCTTGTCTACTCATCGGTCCGGCTTGCAGTCGGGAGCGACGCGTCGGTCTTTCCACGTCGGGACGACCGCCGTCCGGCTCGGCGTACGGTAGTGCGAGACGCGCCCAAGCTCCCCGACCGAGCACTCGGCACGATCAGGGGTTGAGCGAAATTCTGCTCGTCGGCGGCGA
>DASZYW010000014.1:0-6977 GCA_035545195.1 Gaiellaceae bacterium | reverse complement strand
GACGGCGTCCACGATGTCGTTCATGTGGGCGGGGTTCTACCGGAAGAGGTCGAGGTCGGGCGGGATCACGATGTCGGTCGCCTTCTCGTCGCCGCGCACGTCGAGCCCGCGGACGATCGCCACCGGGACGCGGTCGAGCTTGCCGAAGACGAGCTGGGCGGCGCCGGCGATCTCGTCGGCCACGCAGATCCGCGTCGCGTGGAGCTCGTAGCCTGCGGGGTCGCGCTCGCCGTTCAGCTCGAGGACGACCTGGACGCCGGCGGCGCCGATGGCGACGTCGGTGGTGGCGGCGCGCCAGGGGCGGCCGAACGAGTCGGTGACGATCACGCCGACGTCGGCGCCGGTGCGCGCCCGAAGGTCGTCGCGGAGGCGAGCGGCGCTCGCGTCCGGGTCGACGGGGAGCAGGACGAGCGTGTCCTTCTCCGGCGCGTTCGAGGCGTCGACGCCTGCGGAGCCGGCCACGAAGCCGTGGCGGGTACGTGCGATCACGAGCTCGTTGCGCTGCCGGACGATCTCGGCCGACTCGCCGAGGATCACCTCGATCCGGCGCGGGTCGGCGACGTCGCCGGCGATCTCGATCGCGCGCTGCGACGGCTCGATCCCCTCGAGTGAGACGACGCGCCCCTCGATCTTCGAGATCGCCTTCTGCGCCACGACCACGACGTCGCCGTCCTCGAGCTGGGCGCGCTCGGCGATCAGCGCCGCAAGGTCGTCACCCTCCCGGAGCTCCGGCAGGCCCTCGACCGCGGTGACGGTGAAGCTCCCGCTCACTCGGCCAGTCTCATTCGGGGAGCCCGGTCACGCGCAGGCCCGCGTGGCCCTTGTAGCGCTTGTTCAGGTTGACGATCACCGCGGTCGTCCCCTCCAGCGCGCGGGCGCTCGCAAGCGGGCCGGCGTCGAGAGCGCGGCCCTGGACGACCTGCGCGGCGAGCTCGAGCGCGAGCGCCTTCGCATCGGCGTCGTCGCCGCAGACGAGCGCGTCGCCGTCCGCCTTGCCGTGCGCGAGCGACCTCGCGGCGAGCGAGTGGAGGCCTGCGGCGACCGGCGCCTCGAGCAGGTCCTGCGTCCGCTCGGCGAGGCTGCGCGCGTCGTCGCCCGGGAAGACGCCCTCCTTCGCGAAGCGGAGCTCCGACGCGACGCTGAGCACCGGCGTCGAGCCGATCGCGGCGGCGAGGTCGCGCGCGGTGTCGAGCGCCGCCTCCGCCTTCGTCGCGAGCACGACGAGGTCGACGCCCTGCACCGCGTCCTCGTTCGTCGCCCCGCTCGCGGCGCCCGCTTCGCGGGCCTTCTCCTCCGCGCGGCCCGCGTCGCGGGAGCCGATCACGACCTCGACCCCGGCCTCGGCGAGGCGCTCGGCGAGCGCGAGCCCGAAGTCGCCGGTGCCTCCCACCACGGCGACTCTCACGCGGGCACGGCTCCCAGCGCCACCTCGGCCAGCCTGCGGCGCGCGTCGGCATCGCTCATCAGCGTGCGCGTGACGATCGGGCGGACGTCGCCGAGCCCGTCGAGATCGTCCGCATCGGCCTCGTCCACGACCAGCGCGTCCACGAGCCCCTTGTAACAGTCTGTTACTTGCCGGGGTGACGTTCCGCCCGCGAGCCGGCGCAGCATCCGGTCGGCGGGGCCCTTGACGGCGCGGCCGCCGATCAGCGGGCTGACGGCGACACACGGGACGCGGCGGGCCGCCAGCGCCTCGCGGATCGCGGACACGGCGAGGATCGGCTGGATCGAGACATACGGGTTGCTGGGCGCGAACAGGATCAGGTCGGCACGCCGCACCGCGTCCAGGACGCCGGGCGCCGGCGACGCGTCGCCTTCGAAGCGGACGCCGTCGACCTCGTCGCGGTGGCCGCGGCCGACGAACCACTCCTGGAAGGGGAACGAGCCGGCCTCGGTGTCGATCCACGTGCGCAGGCGGTCGTCGGTCGCCGGGAGCAGCGCTGTGCGCACGCCGAGCGCCGACGCGATCCGCGCCGTCACCGCCGAGAGCGGCTCCCCGGCCCGGAGCGCCTGCGTCCGCACGAGGTGGAGCCCGAGGTCGAGGTCGCCGAGCGCGAACCACGACTCGCCGCCCAGCCGGTCGACCGTCTCGAGCGCGTTCCAGCTCTCCCCGGCGCGACCCCAGCCGCGCACGGTGTCGTTCAGCCCCGCGAGCGCGTAGAGGATCGAGTCGAGGTCGGGCGAGACGTGCAGGCCGAGCACCTCGACGTCGTCGCCGACGTTCCCGACCACCGCGACGCGCTCGGCGCCCGCCACGTCGACGACTCCCTGGACGAAGCGCGCGCCGCCGACACCGCCGGAGAGGACGGCGACGTTCACAGCCCCGCCTCCACGAGTGCGGCCTGGGTACGCGGCCCGCAGCGCAGCTGCAGCCGGTGCAGGTCGTCGAGCGTGTCCACGTCCTCCGCGACGTTCGGGAGAGCCACCGAGACGGCCTCGATCCCGAGCGCGGCGGCGTGGCCGAGGAAGCGCTCGGCGCTGCCGGCGCCGTAGAGCGGCGCGAACGACTGGGCGGCCGAGAGGCTGAGCGCGTTCGTCGTCCCGTCGAGCGCCTCCACGAGCGCCATCCCGCCCGCCGGCGTCGCCGCGAGCAGCGAGCGGAGGTCTTCGGGGACGACGCAGGGGACGTCGGCGTTGAGGACGAGGATCGCGCCCGGATCGACGCCCGCCAGCGCCGCGGCGACCGCCGCTCCCTGGCCGCCGCCGGGATCGCCGAGCGGCTCGGCGCCCTGCTCGCGGGCGGCGTCGGCGCCGTCGGCGTCCGGAGTGACGACGCGCGTCCTCCCCACCGCGACCGCCGCGGCGACCACGTCGCCGAGCATCGCGAGCGAGAGCAGCCTGCGCGCGCGTCCGGGGATCTCCAGCCGCGTCTTGCCCTGCGCACCCGCGTACGGGATCACGACCGTCGGCATCGGGCAGACACTACCCCGGCCCGCTCGGGATACTGCGGCAGTGAAGGTTCTCGCCACGCAGCGGACGCCCGGAGACGCGTGGGACGACCTCGACGACGTGGAGATCGCGCCCGCGTGGCCGCCGCGCGAGCCGCGACCCGGCGTCGAGGCAGTCGTGGTCGCGAACGAGCGCGTGGACGCGGAGGTGCTGGCCCTCCTCCCCGACCTCCGCCTCGTCGCCAACTTCAGCGTCGGCTACGACCAGATCGACGTCGCGGCGTGCCGAGAGCGCGGCGTCGCGGTGACGAACACGCCGGGCGTCTTGACCGCGGCGACGGCGGATCTCGCGTTCGGCCTGATCCTGGCCGTGCGCCGGCGGATCGTCGAGGGAGACGACTGCATCCGTGCGGGCGCCTGGGACTGCGGCTGGTCGTCGGGGCCGTTCCTCGGCCACGACGTCTCGGGCACGACGCTCGGGATCGTCGGGATGGGCCGGATCGGGGCGGCGGTCGCGCGCCGCGCGGAGGCGTTCGAGATGCGGGTGCTCCAGCACAGCCGCACGAGCGGGACGCCGCTCGACGACCTGCTCCGCGAGGCGGACGTCGTCTCGCTGCACGCGCCGCTGACCGAGGCGACGCGCGGCCTGATCTCCCGCGAGCGACTGGCGCTGCTGCGCGACGGCGCCACGCTCGTGAACACCGCCCGCGGCGCGCTCGTCGACGAGGACGCGCTCGTCGAGGAGCTGGAGTCGGGCCGGATCTCCGCCGGTCTGGACGTCTTCGTCCACGAGCCGCACGTCCCGGAGCGCCTGCGCGTCCTCCCGAACGTCGTGCTGACGCCGCACCTCGGCAGCGCGACCGAGGAGACGCGCGCGGCGATGACGCGGATCGTGGTCGACAACATCCTCGCCGTGGCGCGCGGCGAGGCGCCGCTCACACCCGTCGGCTGACCCGCCTCCCACCGGACTCAGCGCCGACGATCGCGACGGTCAGCAACGCGATCAGATTGATGGGCCACACAGCGATGGCGAGATAGCCGCCCCAAATGAGGACGACCGTCTCGAGGGCGCCGGCGACGACGCACACGATGAACATCCGGCGAGGGCGAGGCCCGAAACCGCCATCGGACTCGACAACTGCCGCGACGGAGAAGATCGGTGCCGCGAGGAATACGGCAAGCGCGATCCCGCCGACCGAGGTCGAATTCCCGCGCGCCAGCCAGAAGGCGAACCAGTAGACCAACCCACCGACGAGAATCGCGGCTGCACGGAGGGACGGACCCACGACTCAAGAATAGGGCGAATCCCTCTCCCCTTAGGCGTCGCCGCTGGCGAAGAACGCGCTGAACGAGCCGGCGACCGCCGTGATCACGAAGACCGCCCAGACCTCGAGCACGACGTCGATCACCTTCCCGGCCGCGGTCACGGGGTTCTTCAGCGAGGACGAGACCGTGAGCACCTGCACGGTGACGAAGAAGACGGCGTCGCCGAAGCCGTGGACGTCGCTGCCCTTGACGTTCGCCTCCCAGTGCCAGACGAGGACGCTCGCGACGGCGTCGACGAGCACGGTGAGGGCGATCGCGATCAGGATGCGCGCGACGAGCCGCCGGTGGCGCTCCTCCCACGTCAGCAGCCGGCGGAGCTCCTCGCGGATCACGCGCTAGCGGGAGAGCAGCCGGCGGAAGAGCAGCACGATCCGGCGGACGAGCGTCTCCCGGCGCTCGGGCTCGACCGGATGGATCAGGTGTCCCTCGACGTCCCTGACGTCGGCGCCGATGCTCTCGCCGAGGCCGCCCTTGCTGTCCGCCTCGATCTCCTCGCTCGTCGCGGGCTCGCGGAACTCCGCGAGCGCGCCGGCCTCCTCGGCGGAGAGCGCGAGCGTGACACGTCCCTCCTCGATCGCGGCGATGCTCTCGGCGGGCACGTAGCGCGGCTGCCCGAGCGCGCTCGTGGCGATCGCGAGCCCGTCGAAGATGTCGACGTTCTCGTCGCCGGTGACCTCGTCGACCTCGCCCACCTCGCTGCCGTCGGAGGCGACGACCTTCCACCCGGGGCGGATCATCAGCCAGGAGACGGGATCGGCCATCACCGGATCCTAGGGGCTCGGCTAGAAGTTCGCGCCCGGCCGGCCGGCAGTGACCCAGCCGCGCACCTCGAACCAGTGGCTCTCCAGGAGCGCGGCGGCCACGCGCGGGTCGGTGTGCTCCGCGTAGAAGACGTGCTGGTCGAGGTCGCAGCAGATCGCGACGTCGCTCAACGCCACGTCCGGGACCTTCATCAGCGCGTCCGCGGGGAGCCTCGCCTCGGCGACGGTGTAGTGCTTGAACTGGAGCTCGGGCGCGATCTCCATCAGGTCGGGCCAGTCGGGGCAGGTGCGGGAGCTCATCGCGCCGCCCAGCTCCCGTCGAGGCGCACGAGCCCGCGCTGGTCGCCGTCCGGGTAGACGACGAAGACGAGCGCGTCGTCGAGCGAGTGGTACTGCGTCTGCGCGTCGGCGTCGGTCAGGTCGAGGCGCAAGTGGAGCCTGCCCTCGGAGAAGGGCGGGCTCTGCGCCGAGTAGCGCGCCGTCAAGGCGCGCGTGCCGCCGTTCCAGCCGAGCTCCGAGGTCGAGAGGACGCCGGAGGAGACGAGGATCGCCGCGTCGTCGCGCAGCTCCCAAGCGAGCCGCGGCGGCGGCACGTCCTGCTCCGCGGTCAGGTCGAGCTCGAGCGTGAACGGCTCGCCGGCGAGCAGCTGCGTCCGCTCGTCGCCCTCCGGCCCGAGCAGGCGCGCCCCCTCGACGCGCGCGACCTCGCCGCCCCACTCCTTCAGGCCGGCGGCGCGCTCCACCGGGTCGCGCTCGCCCGCGAGCAGCCGCCGGTACTCGACGATCGCCTCGTGCGTCGGCCCGTCGAAGGAGACCTTGCCGTCGCGCAGCAGCACGGCGCGCTCGCAGAGCCGCTCCACCGCCGCGGCGTCGTGCGAGACGAAGACGATCGTCCCGCCCTCCTGCTTGAACTCGAAGATCTTCCCGAAGCACTTGCGCTGGAAGGCCTCGTCGCCGACCGCGAACACCTCGTCCAGCAGCAGCACGTCCGCCTCGACGTGCGACGCGATCGCGAAGCCGAGGCGCATGTACATGCCCGACGAGTAGGTGCGCACGGGCAGGTCGATGAACTGCTCCAGGCCGGCGAAGGCGACGATCTCGTCCATCCGCTCGCGGATCTGCGCGCGCTTGAGGCCGTGGATCGAGCCGTTCAGGTAGACGTTCTCGCGGCCGGTCAGGTCGGGGTGGAAGCCGGCGCCGAGCTCGAGCAGCGAGCCGATCCGGCCGCCCACCGCGACCCGGCCCGACGTCGGCTTGACGATCCCGGAGAGCAGCCGCAGCAGCGTCGTCTTGCCGGAGCCGTTGCGGCCGACGAGGCCGATGGCGCTTCCGGGGTCGACGTGGAAGGAGACGTCGCGAAGCGCCCAGACGTCGGTGCCGCGCGCGTCGCCGCGCATGAAGACGACGTCCTTGAGCGTGCGCTGCTCGCGCGGGTAGACGCGGAACGTCCGCGCAGCGTGCTCGACGTCGATCTCGCCCGGGCTCATGCCAGCTCTCGTCTCACGATGCCCGCAAGTGTGCGGACGAAGGCCGGGTCGTCGTTCGGCATCTCGATCCTGCTCAGCCGCATTCCCAGCTCGGCAGCCTTCTCCTGCGCCTCGACGTCGATGTCCCAGCGGATCTCCAGGTGGTCGCTGACGAAGCCGACCGGGCAGACGAGAACGTCCTCGACGCCCTGCGCGTGCAGGTCGGCGAGGTGGTCGAGGATGTCCGGCCCGAGCCACGGCTCGCCGGTCGGGGACTCGCTCTGGAAGGAGAAGCTCCAGAGCCGCCCGAGCGCCGCCCGCTCCGCGACGAGGCGCGCCGTCTCGAGCAGCTGGTCCTTGTACGGGTCGCCCTGCTCGAGGATGCGGGCAGGGAGCGAGTGCGCCGTGAAGACGACGTGCGCGTCGGCGCCGCGCACCCGGTCGGCGAGCAGGTCGACGAAGTTCGGCTCGTCGTGCCAGCTCTCGACGAAGCGCAGCTCGGCGCGGCCGGCCAGCGCCTGCTCGAGCTGGTCGCG
>DASZYW010000013.1:0-1633 GCA_035545195.1 Gaiellaceae bacterium | reverse complement strand
CTGCAGCGCGAGATCGCTGCGCGCGAGGCGGCCGACCAGCAGGCTGCGGTCTCCCCCGCTCCTCAGCCTGGGCTCGTCTCCTCCCCCGCCGCGGTGGCGAACACGGGCGGCGGCCACGCCGAGGCGGCGCAGATCGCGCTCCGCTATCTCGGCATCCCGTACGTCTGGGGCGGCGCGAGCACGTCCGGCTTCGACTGCTCGGGGCTCGTGATGTACGTCTACGCGCAGCTGGGGATCTCGCTGCCGCACTACACCGTCTCGCAGTGGGACGCGACGATCCCGGTCGCCTACTCCGACATGCAGCCTGGCGACCTCGTCTTCTTCGACGGGCTCGGCCACGTCGGCATCTACATCGGCAACGGCCAGTTCGTGGACGCGCCGCACACCGGCTCGGTCGTCCGGATCGACAGCCTCGGCTCGTTCGGCGGCTTCGACGGCGCCCGCCGCGTGCCGTAGCCCAGCTGGCTAAGCGAGCTTCTCGCGGACGATCTGGCTGACCGCCGAGCCGTCGGCGCGGCCTGCGATCTGCGGCATGACGTCGGCCATCACGCGGCCGAGGTCGGCGATGCTGGTCGCCCCGACCTCTGCGATCACGTCGTCGACGATCTCGTCGATCTCGTCCTCGGAGAGCGGCTCCGGCATGAACTCCTCGAGGATCTCGAGCTCGCGCTCCTCCGCCTCCGCCTGCTCCTCGCGGCCGCCGTTGCGGAAGGCCTCGGCGGCCTCGACGCGCTTCTTGCGCTCGCGCTGGAGGACCTGCAGCTCCTCGTCCTCGCTGAGCGGGCGCTGCAGCTCCTTCTCGGAGTTCTTGAGCGAGTTGAGGATCAGGCGCAGCGCGTCGCGGCGCTCGGCGTCGCGGTCGCGCATGGCGTCCTTCAGTTCGTCCTCGATCTCCGTTATGAGGGTCATGTCATGCGTCCCGTCAAGCCCCCGCTGAGGATGTGCCAGTGCAGGTGGAAGATGGTCTGGCCGGCTCCACGCCCGGCGTTGACGACGACACGGTAATCGCTCAGGCCCTCGCGTGCAGCGACGTCGGCCACGAAGTCGAGCATGCGCTTCGCCTCGTCCGCGGGGAACTCGGCGATGTCGTGGAACGATTCGATGTGCCGCTCGGGGAGGACGAGCAGGTGCGTGCCGGCCTGCGGGTTGATGTCACGGATGGCGACGAAGCCGTCGGTTGAGGCGACGTGGTCGCCGTCGCGGTAGAGCGTGCAGAAGAGGCAGTCGTCGTTCACGCGGCGAGGATCCCCTCGTCGGTGACTCGCGAACCGCGGACCGGAATCAGGTGGCCGACGGGCGCGTCGGCGCGGACGAGCCAGGGCGAGTAGTCGTCGCCGTAGCCGCGGCCGGGGCGGTCGACGAGCACCGAGTCGGCGGCGCCGAGCTTCGTGCGCCAGCGGGCGAGGCAGGCCTCGTGGCTGGCGGCGCGCAGGCGGGCGCCGCGCTCCTTCTTCGCGGCGGGCGGAACCGGGTCGTCGGCCGCGGTGCGGGTGCCGGGCCGCGGCGAGTACGGGAAGACGTGGATCTTCGTCAGCCCGGCGTCGCGCGCGGTGCGGAGCGTGTTCTCGAAGGCGGCGTCGTCCTCGGCGGGGAAGCCGACGATCACGTCGCTCGTCAGGTTGAACTCGTCCTG
>DASZYW010000012.1:0-4425 GCA_035545195.1 Gaiellaceae bacterium | reverse complement strand
GTCGCTGCCGCTCGAGGAGCGCACGTCGCGCAAGTACGGCTCTGCCCGCATTACGGTGTACGACGCGTGATCACCGCGATCTGCCCAGGCTCGTACGACCCGGTGACGAACGGGCACGTCGACGTCATCACGCGCGCCGCGGGCATCTTCGACCGCGTCGTCGTCGGCGTCGTCGGCAACCCGCATCACAAGCAGCCGATGTTCTCGACCGAGGAGCGCATCGAGTTCCTGCGGGACGCGCTGTCGCATCTCGACAACGTCGAGGTCGACGTCTTCCGCGAGCTCGTCGTCGAGTTCGCGCGCAAGTGGGATGCGAAGGCGATCGTCAAGGGGCTGCGCGTCATCTCGGACTTCGAGTGGGAGTTCCAGATGAACCAGCTCAATCGCACGCTCGCGCCAGACGTCGAGACCGTGTACGTGATGGCGAGCCCGAGCGTCAGCTTCGTCTCGTCGAGCGGCGTGAAGGAGATCGCCGCGTTCGGCGGCGACGTCTCGCAGCTCGTGCCGGCTGCGGTCGCGAAGCGGATCAAGGAGCTCTTCCCGAACGGCCGCCCCGGGACGCCGGAGAACCCGACGGAGTGAGCGAGCTCGACGTCACGCTCCGCGACGGGCGCGTGCTCCATGTGTACGACGAGGGGGACCCGGACGGCAAGGTCGTCGTCGAGCACCACGGCACGCCCGGCAGCGGTCTGTCGTATCCGCCCGACCTCGAGCTCGCGCGCTCGAAGGGGCTGCGCATCGTCAGCTACGACCGCGCCGGGTACGGCGGCTCGACGCCGAAGCCGGGTCGCAGCGTCGCGGACGTCGCCGCCGACATCGAGGACGTCCTCGACCACCTCGGCATCGAGCGCTTCGCCACGCTCGGCGGCAGCGGCGGCTGCCCGCACTCCTTCGCCTGCGGCGCGCTGCTCGCGCCGCGCTGCGTCGCCGCGGCGGCGATCGCGTCGCCGACGCCCTATCCCGCGGAGGGCCTCGACTGGCTCGGCGACATGGGGGAGGCGAACATCGAAGAGTTCGGCGCCGCGCTCGAAGGCGTCGAGCCGCTGACCGCCTTCCTCGAGGTCGAGGCGGAGAAGATGCGGCAGGCGACGCCGGAGCAGATCAAGGAGGTGATGGCGACGCTGTTGCCACCGGTCGACGCCGCCGTCCTGACCGGCGACCGGGCCGAGCACGCGAAGCGGAGCATCGACCGGTCGGTCGCGAACGGGGTGGACGGCTGGCGCGACGACGACCTCGCCTTCACGCGCGACTGGGGCTTCGACCTCGCGGCGATCGCGGTGCCGACGCTGCTCTGGCAGGGCGTCCAGGACCTGATGGTCCCGGTCTCGCACGGCCGCTGGCTCGCCGAGCGGATCCCGGGTGTCGAAGCGCACATCAGCGAGGAGGACGGGCACCTCTCGATCGCCGTCGGCCGTCTCGGCGAGATCTACGACTGGCTTGTCGAACGGCTCTGACCGCCGCCGGAGGTACGATTCAAAGCCATGGACGTCCTCGTTCTCATCGACAAGCTCGACGACCTCGTGCACAACGCGAAGGCCGTCCCGCTCACCGACCAGGTGCGCATCGACCGTGAGGAGATCTACGACATCCTCGACCAGATGCGCGCGACGATCCCCGAAGAGATCAAGCAGGCGCGCTGGATCGTCAAGGAGCGCCAGGAGATGCTCGCCGAGGCGAAGCGCGAGGTCGACCGGCTCCTCGCCGAGGCGCGCGAGCAGGCCGTCCGCGAGGCGTCGCAGACCGAGATCGTCAAGATCGCGGAGCGCCAGGCCGAGGACATCATCGAGGACGCTCGCCGCCAGGCCCGCGAGATGCGCCTCGAGATGGAGGACTGGGCCGACAACAACCTCGCCTCGCTCGAGGTGAACCTGGAGCGCTTCCTGACCGCGGTCCGCCGCGGCCGCGAGCGCCTGCACGAGCGCTCCCAGGAGACCGTCGTCGCCGGCATCGGGCCGGAGAACGACGACAACGGCGCCGGCTACTAGCTAGGAGCCGCTCTCGTACTCGCGCCCGAGCTCCTGCGTGAGCTCGACGAACGCCTGCGCCGACGGCGAGCGATAGCGGTCGCGGTGCCACGCGAGCACGAGCGTGCGCGGCGGGATCCGTGAGCCGAACGAGAGCGTCGTGACGTCGCGGTTGCGCGGGCTGATCACGAGCCGCGGCTCGATCGCGGCGCCGACGCCCTCCGCCACCAGCGCGTTCACGGTGCCGTTGTCGTCGGTGCGGAAGACGACGTTCAGCTCCGAGACGCGTCCCGCCAGGTGGCGCTCGGGCTCGTCGGTGCTGCGGCGGCCGATCAGCGGCAGACCGGCCAGCTCCCGGAGCGGGGGCGCCGCGGCCAGCTTCGCCAGCTCCGAGCGGCGCGAGACGGCGAGGACGTACGGGTCGTGCAGGACCTCCGCCCAGCCGAACGGGCCCTCCGGGACGGGCAGCTCGGCGAAGCTCAGGTCGAGCTCGCCGTGCTCGAGGAGATGGAGCAGGTCCTCGGCGCTGCTCTCCTCCCGCACCTGCACGACGACCTTCGGCCACTGCTCGCGAAAGCGCAGGAGCAGCGCGGGGAGGAGGCGCGCGCCGACCGACTGGTAGATGCCGACCCGGAGCGCGCCGGCGGCGCCCTCGGCCAGCGCGGCCATGTCGGCGCGGGCCGCGTCGAGCCGCGCGACGATCGCATCCGCGTGACGGAGCAGCAGCGCGCCGGCCTCGGTGAGCTCGACCCGCCGCGGGCCGCCGGGGCGGTGGAAGAGCTGCTGCCCGACCGCCTGCTCGAGGTGGGCGATCTGCTGGCTGACCGCCGACTGCGTGTAGCCGAGCTTCCGGGCCGCGGCGCCGAACGAGCGCGTGCGGGCGACCGCCTCCAGCGCCGCCAGGTGCCGCAGCTCGACGTTCAGCCATTGATCGTGTCTGGTGATGGACATGAGCGAAAACTCGACTTGCGCTAATGGTAGTGGCACCGGCACCGTGGAGGTGTGAAGCTCAAGCTCGCAGCCGCCCTCGGCGTCGTCTACGTCGTCTGGGGCTCCACGTACCTGGCGATCGCCGTCGCCGACCGCTCTCTGCCGCCGCTGCTCATGCTCGCGGTGCGCTTCGGCCTCGCCGGGGCGCTGCTGTGGGCGTGGTCATGGTGGCGCGGCGACCTCGCACGGCAGCGGCCCGGCCGTCGCGAGTGGGCGTCGGCCGCGATCGTCGGCGGGTTGCTCCTGTTCGTGGACACCGGCGGCGTCGCCTGGGCCGAGCAGCGCGTCGCCTCCGGGCTGACCGCGTTGCTCGTCGCGAGCGTCCCGCTCTTCACCGCCCTGATCGACCGCACCGTCTTCGGCGTGCGGCTCTCCGTCGGCGCCGTCGCCGGGATCGCGACCGGGCTGATCGGCGTCGCGGTGCTCGCCGGGCCGAGCGCCGACATCGATCCCGTCGGCGCGGCCGTGATCCTCGTCGCCGCGTTCGCGTGGGCGGCGGGCTCCGCGTACGCCCGCGTGGCGACGCTGCCCGAGGCGCCGTTCCTCTCCGCGGCGATGCAGATGCTCGCAGCCGCAGTGTTGCTCGCGGCCGGCGGGGCCGCGCTCGGAGAGGTGGGCCGCGTGCACCCGTCCGCGATCTCGCCCGCCTCCGTCGGCGCGTTCGCGTTCCTCGTCGTCTTCGGCTCGATCGTCGCTTTCACCGCCTACGGATGGCTGCTGCGGAGCGGAGCGCCGTCGATGCTCGTCTCGACCTACGCCTACGTGAACCCGGCCGTGGCCGTCCTGCTCGGCTGGCTGCTCGCCGGCGAGCACGTCGGCGGCCGCGAGCTCGCCGCCGGCACGGTGATCCTCGCCTCGGTCGGCATGCTCGTCCTCGCCCGCGAGCCGCAGCACGCGCCGGAGCCGATCGCCGAGACGATCGCGCCCTACCTGCGCCACAAGGAGGCGCAGGCGGCCCACGTCGCGACCGTGCCGAAGCTGACCGACCTGCGCCGCATCGCGGCGTAATCCACCGGCGCTACGGTGGTCGCGTGACCACCTTCGACCTCCGTTCCGTCCATGTCCGCAGCGGCGACCAGCACCGCGCCGCGGTGGAGGTCGACGTCGGCGCGTTCCTCCTCGGCGGCCAGGAGTACGCGCCGCAGCCCGATCCCACGCCCGCGGCGCTGACGCTCACGCGCGCGACGAGCGGCGTCGTGCTCGAGCTCGACTTCGCGGTCACGCTCGACGGCCCCTGCTTCCGCTGCCTCACCGACACGGAGCTCGCGCTCTCCCTCCACGCCCGCGAGTACCAGGCGCTGAAGCCCGCGAGCGACGACGAGCGGAGCGAGTACGTGGACGACGACCGCGTCGACCTCTCCGCCTGGGCGCGCGACACGCTCGCGCTCTCGCTCCCGGACAAGATCCTCTGCCGTCCGGACTGCGCGGGCCTCTGCCCGGTCTGCGGCAAGGACCTGAACGACGAGCCGCA
>DASZYW010000011.1:0-8456 GCA_035545195.1 Gaiellaceae bacterium | reverse complement strand
GGCGAGCTCCTGCTGCATCCGGTCGAGGCCGAGCACCTGGTAGTGGACGCCGCCGATGCTCGTCTGCCCGCCGCCGATGATCAGCCGCACGTACGCGAGGTCGGCGGAGACGAACGCGTCCTGCAGCTGCCGGTTCAGCTGGTAGACGAGCGCCTGCATCTGCTGCCGCACCCGCGGCGCGAGCCCGCCGCTCGTCGTCCGCAGGATCAGGTCCGGCGAGCGCGTCGTCGACTGCAGCTCGTCGAGGAAGCCCGGCGGGACCGTGATCGCCGCCGTCACCCGCCCGTCCGCGAGCTCGCGGCGCGCCTCGGCCGGCCCCATCCGGACGAGCGTCACGTTCTTCGAGACCTCGTCCACGATCGCCTGGATGTGGAAGCGATGGCCGGCGACGGCGACCACCGGCGGGATGTGGTCCTCGTCCACGAACGCGACCCGCGGCTTCGAGCTCGCGTAGCCCGCGACGAGGCCGACGAGCAGCGCGATCACCACGGGGTACGCGAGCAGCGCCCCGAGCAGCGCCGGCGAGCGCAGCAGCACCCGCACGTCCTTCCGCAGCAGCAGCCAGACGCTCACGCGAACGCCTCGTCGAGATTGGCGCCGACGATGCGCCCGCCCTGCAGGACGAGGACGCGGTCGGCGTGGGCCGGCACCTCCTCGACGTTCTGGGTCGCGAACACCGAGGCGCCGCCGCCGGACTTCAACTCGTCCACGACCTCCCACAGCCTGCGGCGCTGGCCGGGGTCGAGCGGCGCCGTGGGCTCGTCCAGGAGCAGGACGCGCGGCTCGCCGAGCAGCGCCAGCGCGACGTTCAGCCGCTGCCGGTTGCCGACCGAGAGCTCGCCGCTCGGCTGGTCCGGAGGGAGGGAGAACCGCTCCACGAGCGCGGCCGCCGCCGCGCGCGCGTCCGCGACGCCCTCGAGCCGGCCGAACAGCTCCAGGTTCTCGCGCGCGCTCAGCCGCCCGTAGTGCGCCGGGCGCTGCGGCACCCAGCCCGTCCGCGCGAGCGCCTCGACGCGCCCCTCGCTCGGCGCGAGCGAGCCGGCGAGCAGGGCGAGCAGCGTCGACTTGCCGGCGCCGTTCGGCCCGACGAGCGCCACCGTCTCGCCGGCCTGCAGCTCGAAGTCCGTCGGCGCGAGCGCCTCGACCGCGCCGTAGCGCCGCGCCACGCCGGCGGCGCGGAGCAGCACCTCGCTCACGCGGCGGGCGCGGGCGGCGCCGCGGGCGGAGGCTCGTCGACGACGACCACCGCCGTCGCCGCGCCCTCCCGCCACTCCGCCAGCTCCACCCGCTCGGAGAAGAAGTCCCAGACCGCGCGCACCGCGGCGAGGAGCGGCAGCGCGACGAGGATCCCCGGGAAGCCGTAGATCTCGCCGCCCGCGAGCAGCCCGAAGATCACGAGCAGCGGGTGCAGGCTGAGGGAGCGGCTCATCACCTTCGGGACGATCACGTGACCCTCGAGCTGCTGGATGCCGAGGAAGAGGAGCGCGACCCAGAGCGCCGAGAGCGGATGCTGGACGAGCGCGTACAGCACCGCCGGCGCCGCGCCGAGCCACGGCCCGATGTACGGGATCAGCTCGGTCACGCCCGCCCAGAGGCCGAACATCGCTGCGTAGTGCCCGCCGTGCGGGAAGAGCCCGGCCAGCGAGAGGATCCAGAGGCCGACGCCCGCGCTCGCGCCGATGATCAGCGAGAGCAGCATCTGGCCCTTCACATAGCTGGCGACCGCCTGCTCCATCCGCACGACCAGCCCCGCCCCGCCGGTCCGCGGCGGGAAGCGCCGGTCGACGGCGAGCGTCAGCCGGTCCATGTCGAGCAGCATGTAGATCGAGACGACGATCACCAGCAGGGCGCTGAAGAGCAGCGTGACGACCGCGAAGCCGGCGCCCTCCGCCCAGTTCAGCGCCTTCGTCGAGTACTTCTCGACGTCCTTCGTCCCCACCTGGTCGAGGAACTTCCCGCCCTGCTTCTGGACGTCGATCCGGCCGAGGTGGTGCGTGTTCAACCAGTGCTGGAGACCGGCGAGATCCTGCTCCGCACCGGTGCTCAGAGGCCGTCCGGAGGCGACCGTAAAGTAGTCGTCGACCCGGTGCGAGGCATGCCGCGTCTGTTGGACCACGACCGTGGCCAGCGCGAGGATCGCCAGTGCAACGACCGCAGCGAACGCCAGATAGACCAGCGCCACTGCGAGCCCCCGGGGGATCCGCGCCCTGCCGAGACCACGCACCAGCGGGTTGAGGAGGAGGGCGATGAGCAGCGCCACGAGGAAGAGGAAGACCACGTGACGCACCGCTCCCGCCACCACCCAGACGAGCAGCAGGGCCAGCGGGAGCGTCACCAGCTGCACCCAGCGGGGGATCTCGATCCGCGTCGGATCGGGCGCGCTCACGCGAGCGATGCTACCGCGGCGGTCGCACGGATCCGCCCCGGCCGCGAGGCCCCGGAGCTCTGGGATCTGCCGCCGCTCCCGACGCAGGGAAGCCTGGCGCTCGCGCCGGAGCCGGACCCCTCTCGGTTGAAGCCTCGGCCGAGGCCGGTTAGTGTCCCGCCCGACATGCCGTCCTCGCGCCCCAACGGGAGGCGGCGAGTCGAGCGCCGCGAGGCGCGAGCAGCACGCAGAGCCCAGCGTTTTGTCTTGCTCGTCCTCCTGGCCGCCGTCTTCGTCGTCAGCCTGCTCCTCACCGCCTTCGGAGGAGGCAAGTCCCAGGCTCCCGTCGCGTTCCGCTCGCTCAGCGCGTCGGCCGTCCGGCCGCCGACGCAGACGCGTCCCTTCCCGGAGATCCTCGCTGTCCGCGGGCCGGTGCGCCTGCAGATGCCGATCTCCCAGAACGTCGTCACGGCGATCGGCTACCACCAGGCCGACGACGGCGCCCTCACGCTCGCGCCGGACGGGCGCAAGAAGAACGAGGGCCTGTTCGCGCGCGTGATCCACTCCGTCTTCGGCGGCACCTCGACCGGGCCGACCTGGTACCAGCTCGGCGGCGGCGCGACGTCCGCCCTCGACATCGGCGCCCCGGTCGGCGCGAGCGTCTTCGCGCCGGTGGACGGGACGGTGGTCGCGATCACGCCGTACCTCGTCGGCGGCAAGGCGCACGGCTCCCGGATCGACATCCAGCCGGCGAACTCCCCGTCCGTGGTCGTCTCGCTCACCCAGCTCTCCGCCGACCCGTCGCTGACCGTCGGCGCGACGATCGTCGGCGGCGCGACCCGGATCGGGACCGTGGCCGACCTCGCGCAGGTCGAGAAGCAGGCGCTCTCCCGCTACACGAACGACGCCGGGAACCACGTGACGGTCGAGCTCCACCCGGCGTCCAGCCTCGCGCTCTCCTGAAGATCCTCTTCCTCGCGGACGTCTTCGGGCCGGCGGGACGACGCGCGGTCGAGGAGCGGCTGCCCGGGCTGCGCGAGGAGCTCGACGCCGACCTCGCGATCGTCAACGGCGAGAACGTCGCCGACGGCGCCGGGATCACGGGCAAGCTCGCCGACAAGCTGCTCGCCGCCGGCGCCGACGTGATCACGCTCGGGAACCACACCTACCGCCGCTCCGGGATCGGCTCCTACCTCGCGCAGAGCGAGCGCGTGATCCGTCCGGCGAACCAGGGCGCGCAGACCCCCGGCCGCGGCCTCGCCGTCGTCGAGGCGCGGAACGGCGTGACGGTCGCGGTGCTCAGCCTGCTCGGCGCGCTCTTCCTCGACACGCCGGTCTCGCCCTGGGAGGTCGTGGACGGCCTCGTCGAGGAGGCGCGCGCGGCGGCGCCGGTCGTCGTCGTCGACTTCCACGCGGAGGCGACGAGCGAGAAGGCCGCGCTGGCGCAGTGGCTCGACGGGAGGGTGACCGCGGTGCTCGGCACCCACACCCACGTGCAGACGAACGACGCTCACGTGCTCCCCGGCGGGACGGCGACGATCACCGACGCCGGGATGACCGGCCCGCACGACTCGGTGATCGGCGTCCGCTCAGAGCTCGCGATCGCCCGCATGCGCACCCGTCAGCCCGTCCGCTTCGAGCCCGCCGAGGGCGGCGTCCGGATCGAGGGCGTCGTCGTCGAGTGCGGCGACGACGGGCACGCCCACGGGATCGAGCTCGTCCGCGTCGAGCTCTGATCGCGACGCGAGCAGCGCGATCGCGGCGAACGCGTAGAACCACGGGATGTAGGTGTAGAGCCAGTAGGTCAGCACGACCTGGAAGCCCGCGAGCAGCGCCGCCGTGAGCGCGGCGAGCTGGAGCGGCGACTTCTTCCGCGGCCACCACGCGGCGGCGAGCGCCCCGAGCACGAGCAGCCCCTGGAGCAGGCGCTGGAACACGTGCAGGTCGGGCAGGCCGCGGGCGTGGTACTGGCGCCAGTCCCAGAGCGAGAACGGCGACGGCCGTCCCGTCTGCCAGGCGATCGTCCGGTCCCAGAAGACGCGCACCTCGTGCAACGGACTCGGCTCGAGCAGGACGACCGAGAAGGCGGCGAGCGTCGCCAGCGCGAAGCCCGCGAGGAAGCGGCGGCTGGAACGCCGGTCCGGATAGGTGAGCCAGAGCGGCACCGTGATCAGCGACGCGAACTTCGACCAGCCGGCGAGCGCCGCGAAGGCTCCCCGTCCGAGCGGCGAGGTGGCGAGCCAGAAGCCGAGGACGAGCAGGCAGGGCATGATCGTGTCGTTCGTGTTCGAGTTGGAGGCGTACTGCGTGAACGGGTACGCGACCCACGCGAAGCCGAGCACGGCCGCGAGGCGGCCGCCGCCGAAGCGCAGGCCGACGAGCCAGAGCCCGACCAGCGTGAGCAGGTCGAAGAGGATGCTCGTGAAGTGCGCGGCGGGCAGGTCGTCCCACTTCCCGCTCCACCCGACCGCCAGGTAGCCGGCGATGTACGCCTCGTAGGCGACCGGCCCGTAGGTGTCGCCGAGCGGGTTGGCCGACTCGCAGCGGCCGTTCGTCTGGATCCGGTCGCGGATCTCGCCGCTCGCGTCGGCGGGGCCGCACGCCTTCAGGTCGCCCTCGATCGGGAAGTTCCCCCAGGGCGCCTGGCCGTTCACGATCCGCTCCGCGCCGATCACGCCCGAGTAGCCGACGTCGATCACGTTCGACGCCTCGATGTTCAGGCCGACGCGGAAGCCGGCGACGAAGATCGTCGCGGCGAGCAGGATCCACGCCGGCCAGAGCGGACGGCCTCCGGTCGCGCGGCCGCGGGCTCCGATCCAGCCGCAGCGGAGGACGACCCAGAGCAGCGCCGGGTAGAAGAGCGGCACCGACGTGAAGACGTCGCCGTGGTTGAAGAACCAGAGCGACGCGGTTGGCGAGAGCAGGAAGAGCAGGTCGAGGTTCCGTAGCGAGAGCGGCCGGCGGAAGTCGGCCAGGCCGACGAGGAAGACGAGCATGAACGCGCCCCAGACCCAGGGGTCGTTGATCGTCTTCCCGCCGAAGGCGCCCGGGCCGCCGCGCGCCATCCCCCACGCGACCTGCGGCCCGGTCCAGGCCTCGAGCACGGCCCCGGTCGCGTCGTCGACCCGGCCTTGCGCGATCTCGCCCGCCGCGCCCCACCAGATCTTCACCGTCCACGAGTGGTCGGTGTCCGAGTACGTCTCCTCGTCGATCCGGCCGGTCGACGGGTAGCGGGAGAGCCACGCGGAGACCTTCGGGCTCGCCTCGAACGCGCGCAGCGCCCGCGCGGTCGTCAGCGTCGGCGTGTTCGCCGGCGGGACGAAGGGCGTCTGCACGAGATGCCCCTTCGAGTCGAAGACCGGCGCGGTCGCCGTCGTTCCCGTGGCGGCGCGTGCAGCGGCGGGCGCGAGCGCCGCGGCGAGGAGGAGAGCGGCGAGGACGCGGAGCCTCACCGCGCGAACGTTACGCGGCGGCCCGCTCGGAGCTGAGCGACGTGCCCTCGGCGTCGAGGCGCTCCTCCACGCCGTCGCGCGTGACGGCGACGCCGGCGACCTTCCCGGTCCGCTCGAGCTCGACGTCGTGGAGCGCGCCGACCTGGGCGCCGTGCCTGCGCACGACGCCGCCGAGGAGCGCGCGGAACGAGTCCGAGCGGGCGCGGTAGAAGTCGACGTCCTCGAGCAGCATCAGCGGCGAGGCGACGCGGATCTCGTCGTCGTCGGCCTGCACGGCGGCCCACGGGAGAAAGCGGTACGTCTCGTCGCGGCAGAGCACGACCAGCCCGAGCGCGTGCCGGTCGACCAGGTCGAGCAGCAGATCGACCGGCTGTCCCAGCCTGATCCCGCGCAGCGTCACGGGCAGCCGTAGCAGACCTTCCCCGGAGATGACCCCCACCGCCTCCAATCCTACGGACCGCTCGGGAATCCTCTCTCCCCCAGGAGCGGAACGAAACGGCACGGCACGCCCCGCAGCACGGCCGGGCCCTCGGGCGAGCGGACGACGACCTCGAGCTGCTGCTCCCAGCGCGACCCGACCGGGACGACGAGCCGTCCGCGCTCCTCGAGCTGCTCGTAGAGCGCGTCCGGCGGCCGGGGCGCCGCCGCGGCGACGGCGATCGCGCCGTACGGCGCGTGTTCGGGCAGGCCGAGCGTCCCGTCGCCGACGTGGACGTGCACGCGCTCGTAGCCCGCCGCCGCCAGGTTCGCGCGCGCCTGCGCGGCCAGCTCCGACACCCGCTCGATCGAGTGCACCTCGGCCGCGAGCTCCGCGAGCACTGCCGCCTGGTAGCCGGAGCCGCTGCCGACGTCGAGCACGCGCTCGCTCCCGTGGAGCTCCAGCTGCTCGCAGATCAGCGCCACCATGTACGGCTGGGAGATCGTCTGCCCCGCGCCGATCGGCAGCGCCTCGTCCTCGTAGGCGAAGGCGCGCTCCGGCTCCGGCACGAACAGCTCGCGCGGCACCTTCGCCATCGCCGCGAGCACGCGCTCGTCCCGGATCCCACGCCCGCGGAGCTGCTCCGCGACCATCGCCCGGCGCGCGTCAGCCGACATGCTGGAGCCGCCGCGCGTACGGCGGCGGCGCGACCCCGAAGTGCGCGAGCACGGCGGGCATCGCGTCGGTGATCCGCTCGATCCTCGCGTCGATCCCGGCGGTGAGCACCGGCACGAGCGAGTCGCCCGCGACGAGGGAGCCGTGACTGCCGCCGCCCGCGTGGTGGCTGCCGCCGAGGTCGGCGAGCTCCCAGCCCTCGCTCGCGGAGACGAGCAGCTCGCCGGCGTTGGGGTTCGCGAGCGCCGACCAGGCGCGGTGGAGCGCGTCGGGCTGGTCGAGGATCGAGGCGTCGCCGCTCGTCGTCCAGCCGGCCGCAGCGTCCGGGCGGAAGCGGAGCTCCTCGCCGTCGCGGCGCGCGACCGCCTCGCCCTCCTCGAGCCGGAGCGTCACCTCGACCGCGGCGACACGGTCGAGCCGGCGGGCGAGCGCCGCCGCGTCCGTCCGCGCGCCGGGCAGGAGGTACACCTGGCCCGCCCGGTTCGACGGCGCGACGACGACCTCTCCCAGCCCGGCGAAAGAGTCCTCGAGCCGGGCCGCCTCGCGCACCTCGGTCTGGCCGTGGTCGGAGTGGAGGACGACGGCGTAGCGCTCGAGGAACTCGTCCGGCCCGCCGGCGGCGTCGAACAGCGCCTGGATCGCGGCGTCGGTGCGGCCGAGCGCCACCTCGGCCGCGCGCGCCGGCCCGAGGGCGTGCGACGCATAGTCGTAGTCGGAGAGGTAGTAGGCGCAGTAGTCGAAGCCGTCGCGGGTGACGAGCCAGCGCCCGACCTCGGCCGCGTAGGCGTCGACCGAGCCGCCGGTGCGGTTCCTGACCGCGAGCCTGGCTCCCGTCCGGTCGGACTCGAACAGGCTGTAGTAGAAGAACCGCGACGGCCCGTGCGCGGGACGGCGCACGAGCGGGACCTTCGGCGCGTACCGGTGCCGGCCGCGGTAGCACGTGATGTTCACGGCCGCCGCCGTCAGGCCCGCGTCCTCGAGCGCCTCGAAGACGGTGACCGCCCGCGAGCCGAGGTGGCGCTCGTTCATGTTCAGGATCGTGTCCGTGATCGCCTGCGTCATCCCGGCCGCGCGCAGCGCCGCGAAGGAGGAGCCGTACTCCACGATCCGCTGCTCGCCGCGGTGCCACCAGACGAGCGACGGGATCTCGTGGACGTCGGGACCGGCGCCGGTGGCGATGCTGGAGAGGCAGACCGGCGTCAGCGAGGGGAACACGGATACCGCCTGCCCGTAGGCGCCGTGCTCGGCGAGGAAGGAGAGCGCAGGCGAGTCGCCGCTCGCGACGGCGTGCTCGAGCGCCGACGGCGTCATCCCGTCGACGACGATCTGGACGAGCTTCTTCGCCGTGGCCATCTAGTCCTTGGCGAGCGTGCGCAGGCCGGCGTAGCGCTCCGGCTGCGTGCGGCGCAGGCGCGCGGCGACGGCCGGCAGCGCGAGCGCCTCGAGGTAGCCGAGCACCGGCACGAGCCCGAGCGCGGCGACGAGGATCCCCGCGACGCCGACGAGCGCCGCGGTGCCGCCGCGCGTGCCGCCGCGGCGCAGCGCG
>DASZYW010000010.1:0-15249 GCA_035545195.1 Gaiellaceae bacterium | reverse complement strand
CGAGGCCGGGCACGGTCCTCGGCGGTGACGTGCTCGTGCACGACGCGGCCGAGCGCGCGCGGCTGCGCGCGGCGACCGGCGCCGACGCGGTGGACATGGAGAGCGCGACGCTCGCCCGCAGCGGGCGGCTCGCGGGCGTCGTCCGCGCGATCTCCGACGACTCGGCGAGCGCCGTCGAGGGCGTCGACGCGACCGTCCACCCGGACGGGCGCACCGACGTGGCGGGGCTCCTGCGCTGGGTCGCGATCCGGCGCGGCGACGCGCTCCGCTCGATGCGCGGCGCGCTCCGCGCGCTGCGTGCGCTCGAGCAGGCGGTGGCGGCCTGATGGCGGGCCGCGTCCTCCTCGCCGCGCCGCGCAGCTTCTGCGCCGGCGTCGACCGTGCGATCGAGATCGTCGAGCGGCTGCTCGAGCAGCACGGGCCGCCGGTCTACGTCCGCCACCAGATCGTCCACAACGAGCACGTCGTGCGCCGCCTCGAAGGGCTCGGCGCCGTCTTCGTCGAGGACGAGTCGGAGATCCCCGAGGGCGAGATCTGCGTCCTCTCCGCACACGGCGTCGCGCCGTCGGTGAAGGAGAACGCCCAGCAGCGCGGCCTCCGGATCGTCGACGCCACCTGCCCGCTCGTGAACAAGGTGCACGCCGAGGCGCGACGCTACGCCGACTCCGGCCACCTCGTCGCGCTCGTCGGCCACAAGAACCACGTCGAGGTGATCGGGACGCTCGGCGAGCGGCCGGAGAACACCGTCGTGATCGAGTCGCCGGAGCAGGCGCGCGAGCTCGTCACCGACAAGCCGGTCGCCGTGATCACGCAGACGACGCTCTCGCTCGACGACGTCGCGCCCATCGTCGACGCGCTCGAGGAGAACCTCGGCCAGATGCGCCGGCCGCATGCCGACGACATCTGCTACGCGACCCAGAACCGGCAGGACGCGGTCAAGGCGATGGTCGCGCAGGGCGCGACGCTGATCCTCGTGATCGGCTCCGAGAACTCCTCCAACGCGCAGCGCCTCGTCGAGGTCGCCCAGGCGGCCGGCGCCCAGGCGACGCTGATCAGCGGCGAGAGCGCGCTCGACGAAGAGCTGACGAAGGGCCACGAGATCGTCGGGCTGACCGCGGGCGCGTCGACGCCGGAGGAGCTCGTCCGCGCGACCGCGCAGCAGCTCGCGGAGCGCGGCTACGCGCTGCCCGAGGAGATCACGGTCGCGAAGGAGGACGTCCACTTCCGGCTCCCGAAGGAGGTGGCGCGCACGTGACGAGCATCGAGGTTCCCTATTCGATCGCCGCCGCGCTGCCCTCGCTCTCGGTGATGGACATCACCAACGACGTCGCGCGCGAGCTCGCCGCCTCGGGCAAGCGGGACGGGATCGCCTACGTCCACGCGGCGCACGACTTCGCGCTCGTGCGCGTGCAGGAGCGCGAGACGGGCTTCTTCGAGGATCTCGAGGCGCTGCTGGAGCGGGTCGTCCCCGCCACGGAGGGCCGGCGCGAGAAGCTGCTGCTCGGCCTGCTCGGCTCGCGCGGAGAGCAGGTGCCGTTCGCGGACGGCCGTCTCTGCCTCGGGCAGTGGCAGCGCGTGATGTTGTTCTCGCTCGACGCCGACCATCGCGCCGAGTGGAGCGTGACGCTGCTGGGATAGTGGGCTCGTGAGCGCCGACCTCGCCCACGAGCTCAGCCGCGAGAGGCGCGTCGAGCGCTCGCTCTCGCCGCGCGCCCGGATCCTGCTCGGCCTCGGGCCGCTGACGGCGCTCGCCGGGCTCGTCTGGGCGATCGTCCAGCCGTACCGGGTGACGCTGCTCCACCCGTACGGGCAGGGCTTCTGGTGGCTGCTGGCCGAGCCGCCGCTCTACGTCGTCCTCGTCGGCGTGCTCTTCCGCTTCCTGCTCGCCCCCGGGATCGTCGCCGACCTGCAGGCGGTCGAGGAGGGACGCGAGTGATCCTCGGACGGATCCAGCCGCAGGCCGAGATGGTGCACTGGTGGTTCGCGACCGGGTTCCTGGTCCTCGCACTGCTGCTCGTCGCGGAGGCGCTCGTCGGCGACGAGGTCTGGAACCGGCGGCCCTGGCGGCGCTATCTCTGGCCCGGGTTCATGTTCGCGATGGGCGTCGGGATGTTCCCAGTGATGACGTTCTTCACGACGTCGACCATCCACATGGTCGCGCACGGCGCCTGGGCGCAGTTCATGCTGCTCGCGGGATCGGCCGAGCTCGGGCTCGCGCGCGGCAAGCTCCGCTCGCCGTACTGGCACCTCTGCACGGCGGTCGGCCTGCTCGTCTCCGGGACCGCGGTGCTCGTGCACGAGCAGAACGCCTGGCTCTTCTCGCGCGCCGCGTTCCTCCACCACGCCCTCGGCTGGACCGCGGTCACGTGCTCGATCTTCCCGATCGTGAAGGCGCTCCGGCCAAAGCTGCCGGTCGCGGCGTACGGGCTGGCGACGACGTTCGTGCTGATCGCCGTGATGCTCTACTGCGACCGCGACACGGCGCCGATCTTCGGGCACCTCTCCTACTTCGCCGGGCTCCCGCACCGATGAGGCGCCTCGCTCTCGCCGCCGCGGTGGCCGTCGCGCTCGCGGCGCCCGCGGCCGCCTTCGCGCACGCGAGCCTGACGCAGCAGACGCCGTCGCTGCGGCAGGAGCTCGCCACGGCGCCGCGGCAGGTGGTGCTCCACTTCGACCAGCCGGTGGACGCCGTCCGCGAGGCGATCGTCGTCCTGAACGCGCGCGGGATCGACGTGGCGCGGAAGGTGCACGCGGTCACCGCGCAGCGCGAGCTCGTCGCCTCGCTCCCGAAGCTGCCGCGCGGCGCGTACACGGTCCGCTGGCGCGCGCTCTCGAGCGACGGGCACGTCGTCTCCGGCATCAACACGTTCGGTATCCGCGTCCCCGCGCCCCCGGTCACCGAGGCGGTCGGAGCGCAGGGGCCGACCCGGACCGAGGACGTCGTGCGCTGGCTCTACTTCCTCGCGCTCGCCTTCTCGGTCGGCGTCGTCGGCTTCCGGCTGCTCGCCGCGCCGCGCACGCTTCCTCCGGCGGCGGAGCGGCGCTTCTTCCTGCTCGCGGGCGCCGGCGCGGTCGCGGTGCTCGAGGTCGGCATCCTCGCCTTCCTGCTCCGGGCGGAGGACGCGCTCCAGCTCCCGTTCGTGGACTTCATCTACGGCGACCTCTCCTCGCTCGCCAACGGGACGCGCTTCGGCGCCGCCTTCATCGCGATGACGCTCGGCTATGCGCTCGTGCTCGCGCTGATCGTCCTCGCCTGGCTTACCGAGCGGCGCTGGCTGCTCTGGGCCGCGTTCGCGCTCGGGCTCGCGTTCTCGTCGGGGCTCTCGCTCAGCGGCCACTCGGCCGCCGACGCCGGGCACTCGTGGCTGTCGGAGCTCGCGGACTGGGCGCACCTCGGCTCGGCGATGCTCTGGGTCGGCGGGCTGGTGGCGCTGTTCGCGGTGGTCTGGCCGGAGCCGGGGCTCCGCCGCGACGCGTTCCTGCGCTTCTCGCGGCTCGCGACCGTGCTCGTCGCGGTGCTGATCGGCGCGGGCACCTACCTGAGCGTGCTCCGGTTCCCGCACCTGCACGACCTCTGGCGCACCGGCTACGGGCACGTGCTGCTCGTCAAGCTGAGCCTCGTCGCGCTCGCGCTGCTCTGGGGCGGCGTGCACCGGCAGGTCGTCGGCCCGAGGCTGCGCGCCGGCGGCGACGGCGCCCGGATCGGGCGCAGCCTGCTGGGCGAGAGCGCGGTCGCGATGGCGGTGCTCCTGATGGCGGCGGTGCTCGTCGACTCGAAGCCGCCGTCGCGGCCTGTGCCGCCACCGCCTACGGCGGCGTCGGTACAACATCCCTGATGCTCGTCCTCTCACGCACCGACGTCGAGGCGCTGCTCGACCTCGACCGGCTGCTCGACGCGCTCGCAGGCGCGCACGCGGAGCTCTCCGCCGGCGACGCCTCGCTGCCGCCGCGGGTCGCCGCCTTCTCGGCGAACGGCCTGCTCGGCGCGATGCCCGGCTACACGCCGACCGCGGGGATGGGCGCGAAGCTCGTCTCCCTCTTCCCCGGGAACACGGCGCCGCTGCCGACGCACCAGGCGGCCATCGTCCTCTTCGACGCCGAGACGGGGATCGCGACGGCGCTGATGGACGGCACCTACATCACGGCGATGCGCACCGCCGGCGCGGCCGCGCTCGCAACACGCCTGCTCGCGCGCCCGAACGCGCGCGTGCTCGCGATCCTCGGCACCGGCGTCCAGTCGCAGGCCGCACAGGAGATGTTCCCGCGCGTGCGCGACGTCGCGGAGATCCGCGTCGCCGGCCGCGGCGAGCACGAGGACGCCGTCCGCGGCGCCGACGTCGTGCACTGCGCCACGCACTCGCCGGAGCCGGTCGTCCTGCGCGACTGGGTCGCACCCGGGACGCACGTCTCCTCGGTCGGCTACAACACGCCCGGCTCGGAGCTCGACCCGGAGCTGGTGCGCGCCGCCGATCTCGTCGCGGTCGAGGCGCGCTCGTCGGCGTTCGTGGCCGCGCCCGCGGGCGCGCCGGAGCTGGCGGGGGTCGACCCGGAGGCGGCGGTCGAGCTCGGCGAGCTCGTCGCCGGGACGCGTGTCGGCAGGACGGATCCGGAGCAGATCACTCTCTACAAGTCGGTCGGGATCGCCGTGCAGGATCTCGCCGCCGCGGCGCTCGTGCTCGCGGCGGCCAGGGAGCGGGGCGTCGGCCTGGAGTTCGAGCTGGAGGAGGTCCACGCATGAGCACGACTGAATTCACGCCCGGCCTCGCGGGCGTCGTCGCCTTCGAGACCGAGATCGCGGAGCCCGACAAGGACGGCGGCGAGCTCCGCTACCGCGGCGTCAACATCGAGGATCTCGTCGGCCGAGTCCCGTTCGAGCACGTCTGGGGCCTGCTCGTGGACGAGGAGCTCGAGCCGGGGCTCCCGTACGAGCACG
The DNA here is from genome assembly GCA_035545195.1 of Gaiellaceae bacterium. Taxonomy (GTDB): domain Bacteria; phylum Actinomycetota; class Thermoleophilia; order Gaiellales; family Gaiellaceae; genus Palsa-739. The sequence goes on along the minus strand of DASZYW010000010.1, from coordinate 10,316 downwards.
TGACGCTGGCGCATCACACGGGCGGCCACATGTCCGACCTCCAGATGCAGCTCGCGGCGCTCTCCGGCGAGTGGAAGCTCGGGCAGTTCATCGACATCGACGACGCGACCGCGAGGGAGGATCTGCGCAGGCTCTCGGCCGCCGCGCTCTCGATCGTCGCGCAGTCGGCGCGCGGCGGGGATCGCGACCCGGTTCCCGCTGAGACGGTCGCGCAGGGGAAGAGCGCCGCGGAGCGCTTCCTGCTCGAGTGGCGCGGCGAGGTGAACGAGAAGCACGCGAGGGCGATCGACACCTACTGGATCTGCACCGCCGAGCACGGGCTCAACGCGTCGACGTTCACGGCGCGGATCGTCGCCTCGACCGGCGCCGATGCGGGCGCCGCGCTCTCGTCGGCGGTGGGCGCCCTCTCCGGGCCGCTGCACGGCGGCGCGCCGGCGCGTGTCCTGCCGATGCTCGACGCGGTCGCCGAGTCGGGCGATGCGGAGAAGTGGGTCGCGGAGGCGCTCGGCCGCGGCGACCGGATCATGGGCTTCGGCCACCGCGTCTACCGCGCCGAGGACCCGCGCTCGCGTGTGCTCAAGCGCGTCGCGAAGGAGCTCGGCTCGCCGCGCGTCGCGGTCGCCGAGGAGCTGGAGCAGGTCGCGCACGAGGCGATCGCGAAGAAGAGCCCGAGCCACTCCTGGACGAACGTCGAATACTGGTCGGCGGTCGTCCTCGACGTGGCGGAGGTGCCGCCGCCGCTTGCGCCGGCGATGTTCGCGTGCAGCCGCACCGCCGGCTGGAGCGCGCACATCCTCGAGCAGAAGCGACTCGGCGTCCTCGTGCGCCCGTCGGCGCGCTACGTCGGCCCCGAGCCGCGCGGCCTGGACGAGCTCTAGCCGCGCTATCGTCGGCCCGTGCGGGGTCGCCTGGTCATCGCCCTCGGCGTGCTGGCGCTGTTGCCGGGCTCGTCGGCGCTCGCGTCCGCGCGCGCGCCGGCAGGCGAGATCGTCTTCTCCGCCGACCACTCGCCGCTCTGGGGCGGCGAGATCTACCGGGTCGGCCTCGACGGGACGCTGACCGACCTCTCGCGCAGCATCGCGCACGACGCGAGCCCGGCCGTCTCGCCGGACGGCAAGCTCGTCGCCTTCCTCAGTGACCGCAGCAGCGGGCTGGCGGTCTACGTCGTGCGCCTGGACGGCACCGGGCTGCGGCGAATCTCGCCGGTTCTCTTCCCCAGGGCGAAGATCCAGAACGACGGCGACTGGGGCCGCATCGCCTGGGCGCCGGACGGGACGAGGCTCGCGGCCGCGCTCTGGTTCCTGCCCTCCCGCGCCTGGGTCGGCGACCTGCACGGCCACGGCCGCCTGATCAGGCCCCGTGTGCGCGAGATCGACTCGCCCGCCTGGTCTCCGGACGGCCGCGAGCTGGCGACGGTCGACCTGTACGCGGACGAGGTCGACGTGCGCAGCCCGGCCGGGAAGATCCTCTGGTACGCCCTCGGCGACTCCGCCCGCTGGTCGGCGACGGGACGCCTCGCCGTCCGGAAGAAGGGCACCGTCGCGGTGTACGACGAGCGCGGCCGGAAGCTCTCCTCCTTCTTCGCGGGCGCGTTCGCGTGGTCTCCGGACGGCTCGCTGCTCGCGAGCCAGCTCGGCAAGTCGATCCAGATCCGGCGCGGCGGCGTCGGGAAGCCGATCCGGTCGGCGGTCGTCCTGACGCCCACGCAGGCCCGCTGGACCGGCGGCGGCCGCAACGGCAGCTCGGGGATCGAGTGGCTCGCCGGCGGCAAGCTCCGCGTCGACGACGGCGACGGCTGGGCGGGCTTCGACGCGGCCACCGGCGAGCCGTGGACGCCGCCGGCCGCGTTCTCGCGCTTCACGTATCCGCCCGTGCTCTCGCCCGACGGCAGCGAGGTCGCGGTCGTGCAGCCGACGAGTTCGGCGACGACGCCGGTCACGCTTCAGGTCGCCTCGCTCGCCGACGGCGCCGGGCCGGTCATCCGCACCGTGCCGCCGTGCCCGCACGACGACGCGAGCGCGTTCGGATCGCTCCAGTTCACGCCGGGCGGCGGCGCGCTCGTCTACCAGAGCGACTGTCCTCCGACCGCCGATCTCTACCGCGTCGAGCCGGGAGGGAAGCCCCAGCGGCTGACCGCCACCGTCCAGCACGAGACCGCTCCCGCCGTCTCGCCGGACGGCACGCGGATCGCGTACGCGCGGGCCGACTCCGACGACTGCCGCGGCTGCCCGAGCTCGATCTGGGTGATGAACGCCGACGGGACCGACCAGCACCAGCTGACCGACGCGCCCGACACCACCTGGGACACCGACCCGAGCTGGTCGCCGGACGGCACGACGATCCTCTACTGGCACTCGACGATCGACACGAACGGCTACCTCGCCGAGATCCCGGCGGCTGGAGGCGCGGTCACGAAGCTCCCCTTCGTCGGCCTCTACCCGGCCTGGGGGCCGAGCCGGATCGCCTACGAGGCACCCAGGACGCAGGAGATCCGCACCGCGAAGCCCGACGGCTCCGACGTCCGCAACCTCGGCCGGGAGCTCGGGTTCATCCCGGGCTCGCTCGCCTGGTCGAGGGGCGGGCGGCTCGCGTTCCTCCAGCAGCCGCCGACCGGCGGCGCGCTCACGCTGGTCGTCGCCGACGGGACGACTCTCGTCCGCCACCCGCTGGGGAAGCTCTGGCCGTCGCCACTCTCGGGCGGGCTCGCCTGGTCGCCGGACGGGACGCGGCTCGCCTTCACGGCGACCGACGCGCGCAGCATCTCCGACGTCTGGACGGTCGCGCCCGACGGGACGCATCTCCGGCGCGTCACGCGCGGCGTGGGCGCGGTCGGCGGAGGGCTCGACTGGCACTAGGCTCTGCGGCGTGCACGAGGACCTGCTCGCGTACCGCGACCGCTTCCCGATCCTCGGGGACTGCACCTATCTGATCAACCACTCGCTCGCAGCCATGCCCGCCGCGGCCGAGGACAACCTGCGCGAGTACGCGCGCATGTGGCGGGAGCGCGGGATCCGCAGCTGGGGCGAGGGCTGGTGGGAGATGTCGGTCACGGTCGGCGACCAGCTCGGCCGGATCATGGGCGCGCCGCCCGGCTCGATCGTCATGCACCAGAACGTGACCGTCGCCGAGGCGATCGTCCTCTCCTGCTTCCCCCAGCCCGGGGAGCGCAACAGGGTCGTCTACGAGGAGGCGAACTTCCCGAGCGTGCGCTACCTCTACCAGGCGCAGCCGCAGCTCGAGGTCGTCGCGGTCGCCGACGACGCGGCGATCGTGGACGCGATCGACGAGCGGACGCTGCTCGTCCCGATCAGCCACGTCCTCTTCAAGAACGCGGAGATCCAGGACGTCGAGCCGATCGTCCGGCGCGCGCACGAGTGCGGCGCGCTCGTCGTGCTCGACTGCTACCAGTCCGCCGGCGTCGTCCCGTTCGACCTGACCGCGCTGGACGTCGACTTCGCGACCGGCGGCAGCGTCAAGTGGCTCTGCGGCGGACCCGGCGCGGGCTGGCTCTACGTCCGGCCCGATCTGGCCGAGCGGCTCGAGCCGGCGCTCGTCGGTTGGCAGGGCCACGCGCGGCCGTTCGCGTTCGAGCCCGAGCTGGAGTACGCGGCCGGCGCGCGCCGCTTCCTCACCGGCACGCCGAACGTCCCGGCGCTCTACGCGGCGACCGCCGGCTACGACGTGATCGAGGAGGTCGGCGTGCCGCGGATCCGCGAGCGCTCGCTCGGGCTGACCCAGCTGATGATCGACCTCTGCGACGAGGCCGGGCTCGAGGTCGTCAGCCCGCGCGACGCCGCCCGGCGCGGCGGCACCGTCACCGTCTCGACGCCCGATCACGCCGCTTGCCACCGCGAGCTCGGCGAGCGCGGGATCGTCTGCGACTTCCGGCCCGACGTTCAGGAAGTGCGCGGCGGGATCCGGCTCGGCCCGCACTTCTTCAACAGCGAGGACGAGGTGCGGCACGCCGTCGGCGAGCTCGCCCAGATCGTCGCGAGCGGAATTTACGCACGCCATACAGGGATGGCGGCGCGGTACTGAATCGTTCCTGCTAGAAAGAGGGCCAGTCGTGAGGGGGGTCTTCACACTCGTGGTACTTGCTGCGCTCGTGGCCGTCTCGGCGCACGCGGCCAGCGGCGCCCGCACGGCGGCGACCGTCGCCGTCTACCCGTCGTCGGTGACGATCGGGCCGACCAGCGCGCCGCCGCCCGGCGCCACGAACGCGATCTCGATCGACGCCGCGGTCGGCGAGACCGAGGACGCCGTCCTCCTCGTCGCCGGCGCCCAGCAGGTCTCGGTCGGCGTCCAGCCGCTGTCGGGGCCGGTCCAGGTCGCGCTGCGCTGGGGCCACTACGTCAACTTCTCCGGCCGCCTGATCCCCGACGCGCTCGAGCCCTGGGACGGCACCGCGCACGCCGTCGAGCAGCACAACCAGCCGCTCTGGCTCCAGTTCACGGTTCCTCCGGGAACCGCGCCGGGGACCTACATCGGCAGTGCGCTCGTCACCGCGGACGGCGCCGTGACCACGATCCCGATCACGGTCAAGGTCTTCCCCGTGACGCTGCCCGCGCCGAATCAGGTCGCAGGCAGCCTGCTCACCGCCTTCAACGTCGCCGGCCAGTCCTACTCCAACAAGGTCGCGAGCCTCGGCGGCCCGAACGGCCAGACGACGTCGCCGCAGCTCTACCAGTTCCTCGCCTCGTACCGGATCACGCCGAGCTCGTGGGGCTACGGCGCGCCGAAGGCGACGTCCGGCTACACGACGGACAAGCGCTGGTGGCTGGACGCGTCCGGGATGATGACCGCCGAGGTCGGGCAGCGCGCCTTCGCCGCGATGTCGATCCCGATCTCGAACAACCGCACCGCGTCGGCCAACTACATCGCCGGCCTCTCGCCGAGCCAGCCCGGCACCTGGTGCTCGTACCTCCAGGCCGTGCACGGCTTCTGGCAGGACCACGACTGGCTCGGCTCCTTCCCGTACCTGTACGGGCAGGACGAGCCGGGGCTCGCCGGCTTCAAGCTCGTCTCCCAGCAGGCGAAGGTGCTGCACAGCTGCTTCCCCGGCGGGAAGGAGCTCGTCACGGGCAACCCGTCGACGGACAACAAGTTCCTCTGGAACGGCGGCTCCGACGACGCCGATGTCTGGGTCGTGCTCGCGAACCGCTGGTACGGCAAGTACACGAACCCGGCGCAGGTGCGCGCGCACAAGTCGAACGCGACCGAGAAGCTGAAGCTGATCCAGCAGGCCCGGAAGCACGCGCAGGTCTGGACGTACAACTACGCGGGCACCAAGACGCCGGGCTTCGAGGCGACCGAGCCGCTCTCCGACCCGCGCCTCTTCATCGAGTGGGCGGCGCTCGAGCACGCGACCGGCGTCCTCTACGGCCAGGGGGCGACGACCTACGACAGCGGCAACCCTCTGCAGGCGGTCGCGAAGAACGGCGAGTTCGTGCTCGTCTACCCGAGCGTCGACGGCCCGATCCCCAGTGCGCGGCTGGAGCAGATCCGCGACGGGATCGAGGACTGGGAGATCCTGAACATCGTCCGCCAGAAGGACGGCGCGGCGGCGGTCGGGAAGATCCTCGGCGGAGCCGGCCTCTTCTCCACGACGCCCGCCGGCGCGGTCGAGCTCGGCTGCACGACCGGCTGCGCGCTCAAGACGAGCACGCCGTTCTCGTGGCCGAAGTGGTCGAGCGACGCCACGACACCCGGCCGGCTCGAGCAGGCGCACCTCGCCGCGCTGACCGCCGCGTCCTAGGCGAGCAGCTCCAGCAGCCGCTGCGCGTGCGCCGGCGCGGCAGGCTCGTCGTCGTGGCGGAAGTAGACGTAGACCGGCTCCCGCGCCGCGCGGATCGTGGCGGCGAACGCCTCGTCGGGCGCCTCGCGCCGGCGCAGGTAGCGGAACGGCGCAGGATGCACGAGGTCGTTCACGCGCACCGCGCCGGCCTCGGCGAGCCGCGGCTCGATCCCGTCCCAGCTCGGGTGCTCGAGGTCGAAGGCGATCCGCAGCGACGGATCGAGCGAGCCGAGCAGCAGCTCCAGCATTCCCTCGTCGCGCTTCGACTTGAGCGAGACGCGGATCGGCCCGAGCCGGTCGCCGAGCGCGCGGACGCGGCTCTCGAACTCGGCCACGGTCCGCGGCCGCTCGCCGGGGAGCTTCGGGGCGAACTCGAACCCGTCCGGCGCCTGCTCCGCCCAGCGCCGGAACTGCTCCTCGCCGGGGAGCCGGTAGCCGGTCGTGTTCAGCTCCACCGTCGCGAAGCGCTCGGCGTAGAAGCCGAGGAACGCGGACGGGTCGAGCCCGGCGGGGTAGAAGCCGGGCCGCCAGCTCGGGTACGACCAGCCGGACGTTCCGACCGAGACGCGCGTCACGAAGTCTCCGAGGAGTCGCCTGGAACACGTGACCTCAGCGCACGCACGCTGTGGAGGCGGTGGCCGACCTGCCCAGGACGCTCGACCAGAAGTCGGCGCAACGACTGCTCGAAGCTCATGGCTGGGAACGGACGGTCGGTGGGAAGCACAACGTGAAGATGGAGAAGGCTGGTCATCGGCCCGTGACGCTGCCGCAGCACCGGGGACGGCAATACAGTAGGTCGTTGACGCGGGCCATTCTCCGACAGGCAGGTATCCGCTGATGGCGAGAGTCTCGTTCCACGCGATCGTCCACCACGAGTCCGACGGAAGCCTCTGGGCGGAGGTGCGCGAGCTGCCGGGGTGTTTCGCGTCGGGGTTCAGCGTCGAGGAGCTCCAGGCCGCGCTCGTCGAGGCAATCCAGATGTCGCTCCCGGAGGGCGTCGAGCTCGGCGAACCGCAGTGGCGCTCCGCCGGCGAGCGGGAACTGGTCGTCTCGGCCTGATCGTCCGGCGGCCGTCCTACGCTGCCTGGTCCCTTGGCCACCATTGAGAGCATGACGCCGGTCGAGCAGTTCACGGAGGAGGAGCGCGCGAGGCTCGCGCCGCACTTCACCAACCTCGACCGGCCGGTGTTCGGGCTCGTCAACCTGCCGGAGACGGTCAAGGGCGCGCTCTTCGCCCGCTACTCGCGCTACGCGGGGACGCTGCGGCGGCTCTTCCTCGACGAGTTCGCCGACTCGCTGCCTGAGCTGCAGGCGTGGGAGGGCGCCGAGGGCGAGCGCGCGGCGAAGCTCTACGAGACGATCTTCCTCGGCTACGGCGACGACTCGGTCGCGCAGCTCGGGGGCGCGCACGTCGCCTGCGAGTGGACGTCGAACCTGCTCACCAAGATCCTCCAGCGGCCGCGGCTCGCCGCCTATCTCGAGCAGTCGACGCGCTACATCGCCTACGACGCGCAGCTCGACGGCTTCGGCTACCGCTACCACCGCGACGCGCGCTTCGGCCCGGAGTACGCGGCGGCGATGGACGATCTCTTCGCGACGTACTCGCGGCTGCTGGAGGGCGTCGGCGCCTGGACGGCCGAGCGCTTCCCGGCGGCGGAGGGCGAGTCGCCCGCCGCGCACCGGCGCGCCGTGCGCGCGAAGGCGCTCGACCTCGTGCGCGGGCTGCTCCCTGCCTCCTCGCTCTCGCACGTCGGGATCTACGCGAGCGGCCAGGCGTACGAGCAGCTCGTCCTGCACCTGCTCGCGCACCCGCTCGCGGAGGCGCGCGCGTACGGGGAGATGCTCCTGGAGGAGCTCCAGGCCGTGATCCCGAGCTTCGTAACCCGCGTTCCGCGGCCCGACCGCGGCGGCCGCTGGATCGAGTTCCTGCGCGAACGGAACGAGGCGGCCGCGCGCGCCGCCGCCCGGCTCGGGCTCGACGAGGCGCGCGGAAGCGAAGCGGTGCCTTCGGTGCGGCTCCTCCGCGCCCACGGCACCGAGGAGGAGCTGCTCGCGGCGCTGCTCTTCGAGGGCGGCGCGGCTGCGGAGGAGCAGGCGCTCGCCGCCGTCGCCGGGCTCGACGCGGGCGCGCGCGCCGCGCTCCTCGCGGAGCTGGTCGGCGAGCGGGAGAACCGGCGCCACCGCCCCGGCCGCGGCTTCGAGACGCTGTCGTACCGCTTCGAGATCGTCTCCGACTACGGCGCCTTCCGCGACCTGCAGCGCCACCGGCTCCTGACGTGCCAGTGGCAGCGGCTCTCGCCGGACCTCGGCGCCGACATCCCGGAGGAGGTCGTCGACGCAGGGCTCGGCGGCGAGTTCGAGCGCGCGCTCGACGTCTCCCGCCGCGAGTACGAGCGCCTGCGCGGCGAGGGGCTCGTCGAGGAGGCGCCGTACGCGCTCTGCCTCGCCTACCGGATCCGCTACGTGCTCGAGCTCGACGCGCGCGAGGCGCTGCACCTGATCGAGCTCCGCTCCGGCCGCGAAGGCCACCCGTCGTACCGCGCGGTCGCGCTGCAGATGCGCGACGAGATCGCGACCGTGCACCCGAGCGTCGCCGCCGCGATGACGTTCACCGACGAGTCGACCGAGCCGCGGCTCGAGCGGCTCCTCTCCGAGCTCCGGAACGAGTCGCGGCGCTAGGCGTTCGAGGCCGTCATCACGGTCCGCCCGATCCCCTGCGTGCCCGGCGTCCAGAGCGTGACGACCCAGCTGTCGCCCTGCTCCAGCTGGTACGGCGCCGTCAGGGAGACGGAGACCGACCGGTCGCCCGCGGTCGCGACGAACTCGCCGCACGGCCCCCACGGCTTGCCGTCCCGGACGAGCCACAGCGTGTAGTAGCCGTGCGTCGGCGGCTGGGGGAGCCCGTTCGCGACCAGCGTCATCGGCGAGTTGCCGGCGAAGTCGGCCGGCTGCACCTCGAGCACCGCGGTCGCGTTGGGGGCGAAGGCGTTCCCGGTGAGCTGGAGCGAGCGGACGACCGTGATCGACGCGGTGCCGCCGCCGTGGTTACCGGCGACGTAGCCGCCGAGGAAGACGGCCAGCACCGCGACCGCCGCGGCCAGGAGGAGCGTGGCGCGCCGCCGGAACTCGCCGCGCGGCCGCCCCGTCAGCGTCATCGCCAGCGTCGGGCCCCGCTCGATCTCCGGCGAGATCTCGGCGGGGGGCCCCGCGGTCAGCAGCAGCTCATGCGTGCGGCGCAGCCGCTCGCGCTCCGCTCCGCCGACCTCGCCGCCGACCAGCTCGTCGAAATCGGGCCCGCTCACCGCAGCTCCCCCTCCAGCAGGTCGGACAGGTGCGCCAGCGCGCTCCGCGTCCTCGTCTTCACGGTGCCGAGCGGGATCCCGAGGTACTGCGCGACCTCGCTCTGGGAGAGGCCGCTCCAGTACGCGAGTTCGACGACCTCGCGCTCGCGCGTCGAGAGCAGCTCCAGCGCCCGGTGCACGCGCCACGACACGAACGACGCCTCGGCGCGCTCCGCCGGCCCCGCCTCGGTCGAGACGAGCTCCGGCGCCTCGGCGACCGGGTCGCCCGCCTTCCGGAAGCGGTCGATGATCGCGTTGCGCGCCACCGCGTACAGCCAGCCGGCGGCCGGCCCCCGCTCGGGCCGGTAGCTCGCCGCCGACCGCCAGATCGCGGTGAACGCCTCCTGGACGGCGTCCTCCGCGCGCCCGCGGTCGCCGAGCCGCCGCAGCGCGAGCCCGAAGACCGAGCGGACGTAACGGTGGTAGAGCTCCTCGAACGCCGCCCGGTCCCGCTCGCCGACGCGTGCGAGCAGCTCCGCGTCCGACTCCTCGGGCGGGGCCTCGTCCCGGTCCGTGGGCACGGGGCGCAGGTGCGGTGCGGCGATCGCGAGCTCCACGTCCTGTCCGTCCTTACGCATCGGCGGCCCGGACGGATTGTCCTACGAGGAACGCGCTTCGGCGAACCTGCGCTCGACCTCGGTCCAGTCGACGACGTTCCACCACGCCTCCAGGTAGGCGGGGCGCTTGTTCTGGTACTTGAGGTAGTAGGCGTGCTCCCAGACGTCGATGCCGAGCAGTGGCACGTCGCTCTGCATGATCGGGGAGTCCTGGTTCGGCGTCGAGTACGCGGACAGGCCGGTGCCGTCCCAGACGAGCCAGGTCCAGCCGCTGCCGAAGCGCTTCGCGCCGCCGTCGTTGATCGCCGCCTTGAAGTCGTCGTACGAGCCCCAGGCGTCCGCGATCGCCGCGCCCAGCTCGCCGCCCGGCTCGCCGCCGCCGTCCGGGCTCATGATCGTCCAGAAGAGCGAGTGGTTCGCGTGCCCGCCGGCGTTGTTCCGGACGGCCGTGCGCTTCTCCTCGGGGATCGCCTCGATGCTGGAGAGCACCGACTCGACCGAGGCGTCCGCCCACTCGGTCCCCTCCAGCGCGGCGTTCGCGTTGTTCACGTACGCGCCGTGGTGGAGGTCGTGGTGGATGCGCATCGTCTCCGCGTCGATGTGCGGCTCGAGCGCGCTGTAGTC
>DASZYW010000009.1:0-5535 GCA_035545195.1 Gaiellaceae bacterium | reverse complement strand
GGCCGGCGACGTCGTCTTCGACCGCGTCTGGTTCCGCTACTCCGAGGACGCCTGGACGCTGCAGGACGTGTCGTTCACGGTCCCCGCGGGCTCGACGACCGCGCTCGTCGGCGAGACCGGCTCCGGCAAGACGACGCTCGGCTACCTGGCCGCCCGCCTCTACGACGTGAACCAGGGCTCGGTTTCGATCGGCGGCGTCGACGTCCGCGACCTCTCTTTCGCAGCGCTCGCCTCGCTCGTCGGCGTCGTCTCGCAGGAGACGTATCTCTTCCACGCCTCGGTGCGGGAGAACCTGCGCTTCGCCAAGCCCGACGCGACCGACGAGGAGGTGGAGGCGGCGGCGGAGGCGGCGCGCATCCACCACGTGATCGCGGCGCTCCCGGAGGGCTACGACACGGTCGTCGGCGAGCGTGGCTACCGCTTCTCGGGCGGCGAGAAGCAGCGGATCGCGATCGCGCGGACGATCCTCCGCAACCCGCCGATCCTCGTCCTCGACGAGGCGACGAGCTCGCTCGACACCGAGACCGAGCGGCTGGTGCAGGACGCGCTCGACCGGCTCAGCGAGGGCCGGACGACGATCGCGATCGCGCACCGCCTCTCGACGGTGCGCGACGCGGATCAGATCGTCGTGCTCGACCGCGGCACCGTCGCCGAGCGCGGACGCCACGAGGAGCTGCTCGCGGCCGGCGGGCGCTATTCGGCGCTCGTCAGCCGCGACGCAGAGCTCGAACCGCTACCGCTCCCTTCTTAGGGGCGGCAGGCGCTGATGACGGCGCCGAGATTCACGGGCTGGCCGTTCAGGATGGCCTGAATCGCCGCCGCGATCGCCTGGCCGCAGGTCGGCTGCGGCGCCGGCGCGGTCACTGCTGCGGCCTGGAACCCGCCGCCGTCGTTCATGCCGGCGAGGCTGGGACTCGCGGCAACGAACGCCGCGACCAGAGTCGCCAGAAGGATCACGATCCGCCGCACTGTGCGCTTCATTGCCGCTCCCTCCCTCAGGGGGTCGAAGGTTTCCGCATTGAAGCACGGCCTCGTCCGCCCGGCCAGCCCCCAAGAAGGGGGATCTGGCTACGACAGGACGGGGACTGCGCCACCGAGGTCGGCCCGGCGCTCCGGGGCGCGCTCGCTCGCCAGGACGGACAACAGCGCCGCCACGACCTGCGGGTCGAACTGCGTGCCCTCGTTCGCCTTCAGCTCGGCGATCGCGGCCTCCTCGGAGAGCGCCTCCCGGTACGGACGGTGCGTCGTCATCGCGCTGTAGGCGTCGCAGCAGGAGACGATCCGCGCCTCAAGCGGGATCTGCTCGCCGGCGAGCCCGTCGGGGTAGCCGCCGCCGTCCCAGCGCTCGTGGCAGGAGCGGACGATCCGCCCGACCTCGGCGAGGCGCCCGCCGACGCGCTCGAGCAGCCGCTGCCCCTCGATCGTGTGCATGTTCACGATCGCCCGCTCCTCGGGCGTGAGCGGTCCCGGCTTGTTGATGATCGCGGCCGGGATCTTGATCTTCCCGACGTCGTGGAGCAGCGCCACGAACTCGGCGTTCAGCCGGGCGTGCGCGGACACCCTCAGCTCGTCGCCGACCGCGAGGACGAGCTCGAGCACGTCGCGGCTGTGCGCGCCGGTGTAGGCGTTGTCCGCCTCGACCACGTCGCCGAGCAGGAACGCGGTGCCCCGATAGGCGCTCGAGAGCTCCAGCGCCTGGTCCATCCGCTGCTGCCGCTCGCGCGTCGAGATCGCCATGATCGCCAGCAGCGGCAACGGCAGGAAGAGCGCCGCGTCGCCGTGCCGGACGGCGATCGCCGCGAGCAGGCCGATCGGCGCGAGCACGAGGTCGATCGAGAAGACGAGCGACATCGCGGAGACCATCTGGCGCGGCGGGACGCGCAGGGCCGACCACTCCCGCGCCGACGAGCTGACGAGGTCGACCGCGAACTGCGCCCCGATCGCGAGCGCGAGCACGACGAGCGAGTGCGTGGAGCGCATGGTCGCGCGCGGCTGTCCGAACAGCTCGAAGACGAGCGCCGGCCCGAGCGCGAACCACGAGCTGCCGACCACGACGAGCGCCCGCTCGATCGGGACGATGCGGAGCAGGTACTCGGGCGCCTGGCTGAGCACGCCGGCGAGCGCGACCCAGAGCGGCACCTGCGCGGGCGGGAGCAGGAAGAGCATCTCGATGACGACGAGCTCGGTCGCGACCGCGAGCGTGCTGCCGACCTCGAACTCGAGCCGGGAGGCGATCGCGTAGGTGCCGACGAGGAAGACGACCACCCATGACTTCGGCATCGTCCCGGCGTCGCCGAAGACGAAGAGCGCTCCTGCCGCCGCGACGAACCCGGCGGCGGAGACCCAATAGGTCAGCCGCTCGCGCCTGCTGAAGCGTTGGCCCTCACGCTCGCGCGCGTCGACGAGCAGCTGCTCGGCGACGGGATCGAAGGTGGCGTTGGAGTCAGGCATGGCCGCAGAGCATGCGAAGGGCCGGCGTCGCCGGCCTCACTCGCGAGGTACGTGTCCCTTCCCTATCTGCTTCGACACGGATCGACGTAGAAGCCGTCGGCCGAGATCGTCTCCCCCTTGACGAGCCCGGTCGCGTCGAGTTCGAGCGAGACCGCCGTCCAACCGTTCGTGGAGGCGATCGAGAGCAGGTTGAGCCCGAGGACGACGGGCAGCGACGGCTCCCAGCTCCTGAGCGGCTTCGCGACGCTGATCGGCAGCCGGACGACGGAGCCGTTCGGCGTCAGATAGCGGAGCACGACCACGAAGGTCCCGAGCCCGAGCCCGCCCTGGTCGATCGTCAGGAAGCGGACGGTCGGGTTCTGGAGGTTCACGCACATCCACGGAGTCGTCGCCGAGTCGCCGTTGTGCGTGAAGGCGAGCGATCCCGTGCTCAGGCCGTACGAGTCGTGACTCGAGGAGCGGGTCGCGCCTGAGAGCGTCCAGCCGTTCGTCGAGGCGAGGTCGCCCTGCGGCGCGAGGCTGTACGAGAACGGGTCGAGCCAGCGCGAGAAGACGGGGCTGCCGGCGTCGTAGCCGCAGTTCGCGAGCGAGGCGAGCGCACCCGACAGCACCGGGGTCGCCGGGGTCGCCGTTGCGGCCGATGCCGCGGGAACCGCGAACGCAGCCGCGATGGCTCCGGTCGCGATGCCCAGCCGCAGTCTCTTCATGCCCTCGTCCTTTCGCTCGCCCACCAGAACCTGCGGACCGCATTCAATGGAGACCGGGCGCCGCAGTCGTCCCCCGAACGGGCGACCTGGAGAAGATCAACCTTTCGGGGGAACGCATCGGGTCACGAAACACGCGTGAGGCCGGCGGGCGCCGGCCTCACGACAAGAGGGCATGGTGATGGTGGTGCTAGCGGCTTCTGCAGGGGTCGACCCAGATGCCGTCGAGCGTGAACGTCTCGTTCTTCTGCAGCCCGTGCACCTTGAAGTCGAACGCGACCGGCGTCCAGCCGCTGGCCGAGGCGGCCGCGAGCAGGTTCGCCCCGATTGGGATCACGACGGACGGCTGCCACTGGTCGTTCACCTTCAGATGCGCGACCTGCAGCTTGCTCGTGCCCCCGTCGAGGTTCTGGTAGATCACGTCGACCTCGAGATCCGCTTTGCCGTTCCCGCCCTTGTCGGCCAGGAAGACGCGCAGCGTCGGGTTGTCGAGGTTGACGCACATCACGGGCGTCACCGCCTCGGAGCCGCCGTCGGAGAAGAGCAGCGACGTGGCCCCCGGCGTGTAGGGATCGTGGTCTTTCACGAGGGTCACGTTCTTCAACCCCCAGCCGCTGGTCGTGGAGAGGTCGCCCTGCGGGCCCAGCGCGTAGTCCGAGGGGTCGCCCCACTGAGCGAAGGTCTGCTGTGCCGGCCCGTAGCCGCAGTTCGCGAGCGCAGCCAGCTTGCCGTCCTTCGCCTGTTTGCCCTTGGCCGTGAGGTCGTTGAGCTTCTTGCCCATGTCGGCGACCTGCTTGCTGATGTCGACGACCTGTGGATCGCCCGGCGCCGCCCGGACGACAGTCGCCGCCGCCAGGACTGCCACCGCTGCGATGAGCGCAACGGCGAAGCCGCGACGAAGTGTTCTGATCATGTGCCCTCTCTTGTCCGCAGTCGTTGCGCATTGGCGCAACGGGCGCAGTCAAGTTGAGTTCTGGTGACGAAGCGTGCCCCTTCCGGGGCATCCGGCTGAAGTTCACTCTTTCGGGGTCGCCCGCTCGGTAGTTCGCCGCACGCCCTACGATCTCGCCATGGCCGCGACCGACGACCGGCGCACCGAGTCCGGGATCGAGGTGAAGCCGGTCTACGGGCCGGAGGACGCGCCGCGCGGGCTCGAGCCTCCGGGCGAGTACCCGTTCACCCGCGGGCCGTACGCCGACATGTACCGCGGCCGGCCGTGGACGATCCGCCAGTACGCGGGCTTCGCCTCCGCGGAGGAGTCGAACGCGCGCTACCGCTACCTGCTCGAGCGCGGCCAGACCGGGCTCTCGATCGCCTTCGACCTGCCGACCCAGCTCGGCTACGACTCGGACGACCCGCGCGCGCTCGGCGAGGTCGGCCGCACCGGCGTCGCGATCGACTCGCTCGCCGACATGGAGATCCTGCTCGCCGGGATCCCGCTCGGCGAGGTCTCGACGTCGATGACGATCAACGCGCCTGCGTCGCTGCTCCTGCTCCTCTACGAGCTCGTCGCCGAGGGCCAGGGCGTCGCCGCGACCGCGCTGCGCGGCACCGTCCAGAACGACATCCTCAAGGAGTACATCGCGCGCGGGAACTACATCTTCCCGCCGCGGCCGTCGATGCGGCTGACCACCGACCTGTTCGCGTACTGCGCGGAGCGGATCCCGCAGTGGAACAGAATCTCGATCTCCGGCTACCACATCCGCGAGGCGGGCTCGACCGCGGTGCAGGAGCTCGCCTTCACGCTCGCGAACGGGATCGCCTACTGCGACGCGGCCGTCGCGGCGGGGCTCTCGCCGGACGAGTTCGGCGCTCGGCTCTCCTTCTTCTTCAACGCGCACAACGACTTCTTCCAGGAGGTGGCGAAGTTCCGGGCGGCGCGGCGGCTGTGGGCGCGGATCATGAAGCAGCGCTTCGGCGCCACGAACCCGAAGGCGCTGGCGCTGCGCTTCCACGCGCAGACCGGCGGCTCGACGCTGACCGCGCAGCAGCCGGAGAACAACATCGTCCGCGTCGCGATCCAGGCGCTCTTGGCGGTCGCCGGCGGCGCGCAGTCGCTGCACACGAACTCCTACGACGAGGCGCTCGCGCTGCCGAGCGAGCATGCGGCGCGGATCGCGCTCCGCACCCAGCAGATCCTCGCGGCGGTGGGCGGCACGACCGCCACCGCCGACCCGCTCGGCGGCTCGTACTACGTCGAGTCGCTCACCGACGAGCTGGAGCGGCGCGCCTGGGAGCTGATCGGCCGCGTCGACGAGCTCGGCGGCGCGGTCGCGGCGGTCGAGCAGGGCTTCGTGCAGGAGGAGATCGAGCGCGCCGCCTTCGAGTGGCAGCGGCAGGTGGAGAGCGGCGAGCGGACGATCGTCGGCGTCAACGCCTT
>DASZYW010000008.1:0-3353 GCA_035545195.1 Gaiellaceae bacterium | reverse complement strand
GGGACGCGGAGCATCGGGTAGCGCAGCAGCCGGTGGGGCGCCGGCGGCTGCTCCCAGCCGCGCTGCCGGCCCTGGACGGCGCCGCCCCAGACCCGGGCGTGCGCGCCGGGCAGCAGGAGCCGCGGCACGAGCACGACCTGCCGGAACTCGCCGCCGAGCGCGCGCGCCTGCGCCGCGACGAAGCTGCCGCTGTGCGGCTCCGACGCCGACGGCCACAGGTCGGTGAGCACTCCGACGCTCGTCCGCGGCCCGGTCATGGCCGTATCTAAGCGCCGTTACCATGGCTCGGTGCACGACGCGAACGGTCATGGAGCGGCGCCGCCGCCGCGCCCGATCCTCTTCGTGCACCACCGGAGCGAGCTCGGCGGCGCTCCGACGAGCCTCTACTACCTGATCCGGGACCTCGACCGGACGCTCTACGAGCCGCACGTCTTCTGCCCTGCCGGGCCGGCTGCGGAGCTCTTCCGCGAGGCCGGCGCGACCGTGCACACGGGCACGCTCGCCACCTTCACGCACATCTGGGCGAGCACCTACCACGGCCGCCGCTGGGTGCTGCTGCTGCGCGAGCTCGTCAACCTGCCGCGCCACCTGCGCCAGTTCTCCCGGACGCTGAAGAGCCACCCGTTCGCGCTCGTCCACCTGAACGACTCGCCGCTGATCGCCGCGGCCTGGCTCGCCAACCGCGCCGGAGTCCCGGTCGTCTGGCACCTCCGCTCGGCGCTTCCGGGCGGCGGCACCGACCGGCGCTCGCGGGCGATCCGCTCGCTCGTCAAGCGCTTCGCCGACGTCGCGGTCGCGATCAACGAGGACGTCGCGGCGAGCTTCGACGTCGACTCGGTCGTCGTCCCGAACTCGGTCGACCTCGCCTTCTTCCGGGGCGGCGACCAGTCGCTGCCGCCCGCCCAGCTCGGCCTGTCGGGCGACAAGCCGGTCGTCGCGTACTTCGGCTTCCTCTACCCGTCGAAGGGCTTCCAGGAGTTCATCCGCGCAGCCGCGCTCCTGCGCAGGCAGGGAGTCGACGCCGTCTACCTGATCGTCGGCGGCGCCGTCCGCAGCGAGACGTTCTTCTCCACCCCGCTCGGGCTGCTCCTCCGCGTCCTCGGACTCGCCCGCAACTACGAGGAGGAGGCCAAGGAGCTGACGGCCGAGTTCGGGCTGAGCGAGCACGTCCACTTCATCCCGTTCACGCGCACGATCGAGAACCTCTACCGCGCGAGCGACGTCGTCGTCGCGCCGTCGCAGGGGCCCGAGGTCGGGCGCTCGGTGATCGAGGCCGCCGCCGCCGGCGTGCCCGTGATCGCGTCGGGGACGAAGACCGGCGCCGGGATCATCCTCCCGGACGAGACCGGCGTGCTCGTCCCCGACTGGACGGCGCCCGTTCTCGCGGCCGCGATCGCCGACCTGCTCGGCGACCCGGAACGGCGCCAGGGGATGGGCGCGGCCGCGCGGGCGCACGCCGAGCTGACGTTCGACGCGAGCCTGAACGCCCGCCGGATCGAGGCCGTCTACGAGCGCCTCGTCCGCGTGGCCGAGCCGACGCCGATCCTCTTCGTCCACCACCGCCCGCAGCTCGGCGGCGCGCCGTCCAGCCTCGCGCACCTGATCCGACACCTCGACCGCCGTCGCTACGAGCCGCACGTCGTGGTCCCGGACGGGCCGGCGGCCGAGCTGCTCGCCGACGCGGGCGCGATCGTCCACACGTCGAGCATCTCGATCTTCGCGCACCCCTGGGACCAGCCGTACGCCGGCCTGCGCTGGATCGTGCTCGGCCGCGAGCTCGCCGCCCTGCCGCGCCACGTCGCCGACCTGACGCGCCTGATCCGGCGCTACCGCTTCCCGATCGTGCACCTCAACGACTCGCCGCTCCTTCCCGCCGCGTTCGTCGCGCGCAGGCTCGGCTCCCGCGTCGTCTGGCACCTTCGCTCCTCGCTCGCCGGCGGCGGCGCCGACCGGCGCAGCCGCGCGATCCGGGCGCTGATGGGCCGCTGGGGCGACGCGGCGATCGCGATCGACCGCGACGTCGCGCGCAACTTCGACCTCTCGCTGCCGCTGACGATCGTCCCGAACAGCGCCCTCGGCGACCCGAACGAGATCGACCACGACGAGGCCCGGCGCCGGCTCGGCCTGCCGCCCGAGCGCGTGGTCGTCGGCTACGCGGGCTTCGTCCGCCGCCAGAAGGGATGGCCGGAGCTCGTCCGCGCCGCGCGGATCATGGCCGACGACGGCGTGCCGGCGCACTTCCTCGTCATGGGCGGCGGCGTCCGGCCGCCCGCCTACTTCCGGACGACGCGCGGCCGGCTGCTGCAGGCGACCGGCGTGCTATGGGACGAGGAGTCGGAGATCCGCCAGCTCGTCTCGGAGCTTCACCTGGACGACCGCTTCACGTTCCTGCCGTACACGCGCGACACCGCCGAGGTGTACGCGGCGCTGGACATCGTCACCTTCCCGAACCAGGGCGTCGGCCTCGGCCGGCCGGTGCTCGAGGCCGCGGTCGCGGGCCGCCCGGTCGTCGCCTCGGGCTCGCCGGACGGGGCGGAGATCCTTCTCCCCGGAGTGACGGGGATCCTGCTCGAGGACCCGACCCCGGAGGCGATCGCCGGCGCGCTGACCGCGCTCACGAACGACCCCGAGCTCCGGCACCGGCTCGGGGCGGCCGCCGCCGAGTACGCGCACGAGCGGTTCGACCCGGAGCGGAACGCCCGCCTGGTCGAGGACGTCTACGACCACCTGCTCGGGCACTCACGGGCTTCGGCGCTGCCGGAGGCTGAGCTCGCCCAGGTCGGACGAGGAGTCCGCTAGCTTGGGCCGGATGCAACAGCGCACCGTCGCCGGTCGCGGGGACGAGGCCGAGCCGGCCGTGAAGGACGCGGCCCCGGCTGCGACGCGCGGGCACGTCGCCCACCCCTCCGACCCGCCGATCACCGTCATCCGCCAGTCGCAGGGCCTGTTCGACCTCGGCCTGCCGAGCCTCTGGGCGTACCGGGAGCTCCTCTACTTCCTCGTCTGGCGCGACGTCAAGGTGCGCTACAAGCAGACCGTCGTCGGCCTGCTCTGGGTCGTCCTCCAGCCGCTGGCGACGATGCTGATCTTCACCTTCGTCTTCAGCCGGACGCTCAAGGTCTCGACCGGCGACATCCCGTACCCGCTCTTCGCCTACGCCGGGCTCCTGCCCTGGGGGCTCTTCAGCGCGGGCATCACCGGCGCGACCTCGAGCATCGTCACGAACGGGAGCCTGATCTCCAAGGTCTACTTCCCGCGGCTGATCATCCCCGTGGCGAGCGTCCTCGCCGGGCTCGTCGACCTCGTCGTCTCGCTCTTCGTGCTCGCCGCGCTGATGTGGTACTACCACTTCG
>DASZYW010000007.1:0-2163 GCA_035545195.1 Gaiellaceae bacterium | reverse complement strand
GTTCCGGTTCGAGCTCGCTCACGCCGCAACCTTGCCCGAAACGGACACGGCCGGTGTCTGACACCGGCCGTGTCCGCAAGAGACGGTGCGAGCTACCGGCTCAGGTGCCCTCGTCCCAGGAGGCGAGGTACTTGGCCTGCTCCTCGGTGAGCTGGTCGATGTCGACGCCCATGGTCGCCAGCTTGAGGCGGGCGATCTCCGCGTCGATCTCGGCCGGCACCGGGTAGACCTTGCGGTCGAGCTCGCCGGCGTGGTGCACGGCGTACTCGATCCCGAGCGCCTGGTTCGCGAAGGACATGTCCATCACGAGCGCGGGGTGACCCTCGGCGGCCGCGAGATTGACGAGCCGGCCGTCGGCGATCAGGTAGAGGCGCCGGCCGTCGGCGAGCGTGAACTCCTCGACGAACTCGCGGGCGTGCCGGTGCTCGCTCGCGATGTCGCGCAACGCCGGGATCTCGATCTCGACGTTGAAGTGGCCGGTGTTGCAGAGGATCGCGCCGTCCTTCATCCGCTCCATGTGCGCGCGGGCGATCACGTGCTTGTCGCCCGTGGCCGTGCAGAAGATGTCGCCGATCTCGGCGGCGGCCGCCATCGGCATCACCTCGAAGCCGTCCATCGAGGCCTCGAGGGCCCGCAGCGGATCGACCTCGGTGATGATCACGTGCGCCCCGTGACCGTGCGCGCGCGAGGCGACGCCGCGGCCGACCCAGCCGTAGCCCGCCACGACGAAGCGCTTGCCGGCGAGCAGGACGTTGGTCGCCCGGATGATCCCGTCTACGGTGGACTGACCGGTGCCGTAGCGGTTGTCGAACATGTGCTTCGTCATCGCCTCGTTCACGGCGACGATCGGGAAGCCGAGCTTGCCCTCCGCCTCGAGCGCCTTGAGCCGGATGACGCCGGTGGTCGTCTCCTCGGTGCCGGCGATGATGTCGCCGAGCTGCTCGCGGCGGGCCGAGTGCAGGACGCCGATCACGTCGGCGCCGTCGTCCATCGTGAAGTGCGGCTTGTGGTCGACGGCCGCCTCGATGTGGCTGTAGTACGTGTCGTTGTCCTCGCCCTTGATCGCGAAGACGGAGATGTCGTAGTCCTCGACGAGCGAGGCGGCGACGTCGTCCTGCGTCGAGAGCGGGTTCGAGGCGCACAGCACCACGTCGGCGCCGCCTGCCTTGAGCGTCCGCATCAGGTTCGCGGTCTCGGTCGTCACGTGGAGGCACGCGGAGACGCGGTAGCCGCTCAGCGGCTGGTCGCGCTCGAAGCGCTCGCGGATCGCGGCGAGCACCGGCATCTGCCGGTCGGCCCACTCGATCCGCCGCTTCCCCTCCTCCGCGAGCGCCAGGTCCTTGACGTCGTAGCGCTTGGTCGTTGCCATTCGGTCCCTTCCTGTTTAGGCGGCGAGGAGCCGCTCGTGCTTGCGCTGTTCCCACTCGACCCAGGCGAGGTCGTCGGCGCCGGCGAGCCAGCCGTCGACGGCCCTGCGCAGCTCCGGCTCGCGGCGGAGCCGCGCGGCGAAGACGAGGTCGGAGATCTCGATCCCGAAGCGGTGCCGGAGCTCGGCGAGCGAGCGGAGCTGGTTCAGCTGCCGCAGCCCGTAGAGCCGGTAGCCGCTGCGGGTTCGCGTCGGCAGGACGAGGCCCGCGTGCTCGAGGTAGCGGAGCATGCGCGCCGACCAGCCTGTGCGCGCAGCCGCCTCCGAGACCTTGAGCCCGTCCATCGCGGCAACCCTAACACGCGCGTGTCAAGGATTTGTTCGGAGCCGCTCGACGAGCCGGTCGAGGGCCGCCGGATCCGCCCCCGCGTCCAGGAGGAGCCTCCGGATGCCGGTCTCGCGCTCGACCCGTTCGAGCACCTCGGCGAGCGTGCGCCCCGCGGGCCGATTGATGCGGGCGCGCCGCTCGCGCTCCTCCTCGTCAGGCGCCTCGGCAATCCAGGTGGCGTGGTGCGGCGCCCAGCTCTCGTCGCTGAGGGCGTGGTCGGCGGCGATCGCGTCGGGCTCGGCGCCGGCGAGCCAGAGCGCCATCCCGC
The DNA here is from genome assembly GCA_035545195.1 of Gaiellaceae bacterium. Lineage (GTDB taxonomy): Bacteria > Actinomycetota > Thermoleophilia > Gaiellales > Gaiellaceae > Palsa-739. The sequence goes on along the minus strand of DASZYW010000007.1, from coordinate 141 downwards.
AGGCGATCCCGGTCCGGTCGCGGCCGCCCGCACAGTGCACGGCGACCGGCGGATCCGCCTGGCCGAGCAGCGTCAACGCCCGCGCGAACGAGTCCGGGAAGGTGTGGATCATGCCGAGGTAGGCGTCGTGCATCGAGTGGA
>DASZYW010000006.1:0-12168 GCA_035545195.1 Gaiellaceae bacterium | reverse complement strand
GGCGCCGAGGCGCTCGCCCGCGCGGAGGTCACCTACGTCGGCTCGGAGCACATCCGCGCCGTGCTCGAGGAGGTGGTCGGCCACGTCGACCGCGTCGAGACGGTGCCGCCCGGGGTCGACGTCGACGAGTTCGTCCCGGAGGAGCGCGGCGCCGCGCTCGCCGCGCTCCTCGAGGAGGCGCGGCAGGACCCGCAGGACGGTGACGAGCGTCACCCCGACCCCGGCAACGCCGGGCGCTTCGAGCGGTTCTTCGCGGACGAGCGACCGACCGTCCTCTACTTCGGGAAGCTGATCGAGAACAAGGGCGTCCACGTCCTGCTCGAGGCGCTGCACGGTCTCGACGCGCGCGCCGTGATCGTCGGCTTCGGCGACTTCCGCGCCGAGCTGAAGGCGCTGGCCCCGCCCGGGACGCTCTTCACCGGTGCGCTCGAGCACCGCCACCTGCGCCACCTCGTGCCGCTCTGCGACGTCGCCGTCGTGCCCTCGATCTTCCCCGAGGCCTTCGGCATGGTGGCTGCCGAGGCCGCCGCGGCAGGCGTGCTCCCGGTCGTCGCCAACCACTCCGGCCTCGCCGAGGTCGCCGCCGGGATCGCCACGGAGCTGCCGTCGGAGCGGCGCGAGCTCGTCTCCTTCCCGAGCGGCGACGCGTCCGCGCTGCACGCGCGTCTCGCCGAGATCCTCGCGCTCGACGCGGGTGAGCGGCGCGAGCTCGGGCTGGCCGCGCGCCGCGCCGTCGAGTCCCGCTGGAGCTGGGCGGCGGTCGCCGCGCGCCTGCTTTCACCAGTGAAGTAACGACTAGGCTTTCCCGCGGCATGGGGGAGGAGCAGAAGGTCGGCTACGAGGAGCTGCTGGCGTCGTCGCGCGCGGCGTTCGAGGCCGTGCCCGACTTCACGGTCGCGGTCGCGGAGGAGTTCGCGCTCCTCGACCCGCAGACGCTAGGGCTCGTCAACCGCTTCGAGGAGATCCAGCAGGCGGCCAAGGGCACCGAGCTGGAGCCGCATCTCGTCGGCGAGCTGATCGCCTCCGAGGTCGAGGTCCGCACCGGCCGCTGCGACTCGTTCGCCGACGCGGCGGCGCGCCTGGGCGAGCGGCGCGACCAGTTGCGCACGCTCGTGGAGCCGCTCGGGATCGGCCTCTCCGCCGTCGGCACGCATCCCTGGAGCCCGTGGCGCGAGCAGCGGATCATCGACACGCCGCACTACCGACGCAACGACGAGCTCCTGCGCTACGTCGTCTGGCGCAACAATACGTTCGGGCTGCACGTCCACGTCGGCGTCAACGGCCCCGATCGCGCGATCCGCACCTGCTCCACGCTGCGCAACTACCTGCCGGAGCTGCTCGCGCTCTCGGCCAGCTCGCCGTTCGTCGAGGGCGTCTTCTCGTACCTGCACTCGGCGCGCACCGAGATCTTCACGCGCATGTTCCCGCGCTGCGGCATCCCCGACTCGTTCTCCGGCTGGCAGGAGTGGGAGGACTACGTGCGCTTCCTCTACGCGACGCGCTCGATCACCGAGCACACGCAGATCTGGTGGAGCGTGCGCGCGCACCTCGCCTTCCCGACGGTCGAGATCCGGATCTGCGACGCGCAGCCGGACCTCGGCGAGTCGCGCTCGCTCGCGGCGCTCTGCTACGCGCTCACCGCGCGGATCGCGCGTGCGCTCGACGAGGGCGAGCCGCTGCCGGACTTGCCGAACCGCCTGCTCGAGGAGAACCTCTGGCGCGCGATCCGGCACGGGCTCTCCGGCGAGCTGATCGACTTCGAGCGCGGCGAGCCGGTCGCTGCGCGGGCACGGCTGGAGCAGCTCGTCGAGTGGGTGCGGCCGGTCGCGGAGGAGCTCGGCGCCGCGGACTGGCTCGCGATCCCGGAACGGAACGCCGCCGAGCGGCAGATCGCGCGCCACGACGAGGGCGCGACGATGGAGGAGATCTTCGCGGAGCAGGTGCGCTGGCATGAGCGAGTCAGCTCCTAGCGCCGAACAGCTGATCGAGGAGCTGCGGAAGGCGAAGGTCGCCGACCTGCTCGCGGGCACCTGCTCGATGCTCGCCTCGATGGCGTACGGCAAGCTCGCGCCCGAGGTCGGCGACCTGGACCAGGCGCGCCTCGCGATCGACGCGCTCAAGGCGCTCGAGCCGCTCCTGCCGGAGGAGGCGCAGCGCGACATCCGCCAGGTGATCGCGAACCTCCAGCTCGCGTACGCGGACGCGGCGGCTCCTGGCTCCTAGGATGCAGGCCGTGGCAGAGGCGGCCGCGAAGCGGGTCATGATCGTCGGGCTGGACTGCGCCGAGCCGTCGCTCGTGCTCGAGCGCTGGCGCGACCGGCTGCCCACGCTCGCCGGGCTGATGGAGCGCGGCGTCTCGGGGCGGCTGACCTCGGTGATCCCGCCGATCACCGTCCCGGCCTGGAGCTGCATGATGGCGAGCCGCACCCCCGGCGACCTCGGCGTCTACGGCTTCCGCAACCGCTCCGACCACACGTACGACGGGAACTTCGTCGCCGACTCGACCGCGATCAAGGCGCCGCGGCTGTGGGATCTCGTCGGCCGCGGCGGCGGGCAGTCGGTCGTGCTCGGCGTCCCCGGCTGCTACCCGCCCAAGCCGCTGCGTGGCGCGATGGTCGGCTGCTTCCTCACGCCCGGGCTCGAGAGCCGCTACACGTACCCGCCGGCGCTCCGCGACGAGATCGCGGAGGTCGTCGGCGAGTACATGTTCGACGTGACGGGCTTCCGCACGGACGACAAGGAGCGGCTGCTCGGCGACATCTACGAGATGACCGACAAGCGGTTCCGGCTCGCCGAGCACCTCGCGGAGTCGCGCCCCTGGCAGCTCTTCGCGATGGTCGAGATGGGCACCGACCGGATCCACCACGGCTTCTGGAAGTTCATGGACGAGCAGCACCGCAAGCACGAGCCGGGCAACCCGCTCGAGCAGGCGATCCTCGACTACCACGTCCACCTCGACGGGCTGATCGGCGGCCTGCTCCGCCACGCGGGCGACGACACGCTCGTGCTCGTCGTCTCCGACCACGGCGCGAAGCGGCTCGACGGCGGCATCCGCGTCAACGAGTGGCTGCGCCGCGAGGGCCTGCTGGCGACCGAGACCGAGCCGGAGGGCGTGACGTCGCCGCGCGAGGCCGGGATCGACTGGGCGCGCACGACGGCGTGGGGGGAGGGCGGCTACTACGCGCGCGTCTTCCTCAACGTCGAGGGCCGCGAGCCGCAGGGCACCGTCGCGGCGGCCGACTACGAGCGCGTCCGCGACGACCTCGCCGCGCGGCTCGCCGCGATCCCCGACGAGAACGGCGACCCGATCCCGACCCGCGTCTACAAGCCGGAGGAGCTCTACGACGAGGTCGAGGGCGTGGCGCCCGACCTGATCGTGATCTTCGGCGACCTGCTCTGGCGCTCGGTCGGCACGATCGGCGGCGACGAGGGCATCCACACCTTCGACAACGACACCGGCCCCGACGACGCGAACCACGCGCAGGACGGCCTCTGGATCGCCGCCGGCGCGGGCGTCTCGGCGCGCGGCACGCTCGACGCGCACCTGCTCGACGTCGCGCCGACCGTGCTCGACCTGCTCGGCCTGCCCGTCCCCGAGGAGATGCGCGGCACGAGTCGCGCCCGCGAGCTCGCCGCATGAGGAACCTGATCGTCTACGTCTCGGACGCGCTCCGCACCGACCACGTCGGCTGCTACGGCGCCCGCCGCGTGAACACGAGGACGATCGACGAGCTGGCGGCGACCGGCGCCCGCTTCGACGACGCGATCGCGCCGGCGCCGTGGACGTGCCCGTCGACGACCTCGATGATCAGCGGCCTCTACCCGCACCACCACGGCTACCTGCACTGGGACGCGCCGCTCGACCCGGCGATCCCGACGCTCTTCACGGTCGCCGCCGCGAACGGCTACGAGACCGGCAGCTTCGTCTTCGACGAGGACTTCCTGTTCAAGGGCTTCCCGGACGCGAACGTCGCCGGCACGAGCGAGTCGCTCGACGGCGCCGTCGCCTGGCTGCGCGAGCATCGCGACCGCCCGTTCGTGCTCTGGTTCCACAGCTGGACGACCCACATGCCCTACGACGTCCTCCACGCCGAGCGGAAGGACTGGCTCGCCGCGAAGCAGCAGATCATGAGCGGGATCCAGTCCGACAGCGCCGTCGCGCTCGAGGAGCTGCGGGAGGCGTACGCGCAGTCGGTCGAGCGCTCCTCCGAGGTGTTCCTCGCCGGCTTCCTCGAGGAGCTGGACTCGCTCGGCCTGCGGGAGACGACGGCGCTCGCGTTCGTCGCCGACCACGGCGAGTCGTGGGGCGAGCGCTTCACGGACAAGCAGCAGGTGAAGGGCACCTACCACATGCACGGCGCGCGGCTGGACGAGGAGATCGTCCAGGTTCCGTTCCTGCTCAGCGCGCCGGGCGCGGTCGAGCCGGGAGTCGTCGTGCCCCAGCAGGTGAGCCTCGTCGACCTGACGCCGACGCTGCTCGACCTCGGCGGCGCGCCGCTCGAGGGAGTGGACGGACGCTCGCTGCTGCCGCTGCTGGCGGGTGAGGACCCGGAGCCCGACCGCGACGCCTGGGTCGTCGGTACGGACGCCGGCCGCGTCTCGCAGCTCTGCCTGCGCAGGCCGCCCTGGAAGCTGCTCGTGCACGTCGAGAGCGGCGAGGAGGAGGCGTACCGGCTCGACACCGACCCCCGCGAGCGCCGCAGCGTCCCGGACGACGTTCCCGCCGAGCTGCGCGAGCGTCTCTACGCCGAACTGGCGGCCGTCGAGCAGCCGGAGGTGAGCGCCGACGACGCCGCGAAGGTCGAGTCTCGACTGGCCGACCTCGGATACCTCTAACCTGCCGGGGTGGGCGTCGAGGCGGACACCCGGGCGACCGGCTCGCGCGTGGGCGCGCGTGGGTCGCTGTACGCGCAGCTCGTCCTGATCAGGCGCTTCGAGGAGACGCTCCTCGACCTCTTCGCCGCCGGGAAGATGTCCGGCACGACGCACACGTGCATCGGCCAGGAGGCGAACGCCGTCGGCGTCGTCGCGTGCCTCGACGCCGAGCGCGACGTGGTCGTCTCCAACCACCGCTGCCACGGCCACTACCTCGCCCTGACCGACGACGTCGACGGCCTCCTGCGCGAGGTGCTCGGCCGGGAGGGCGGCGTCTGCGGCGGCAAGGGCGGCAGCCAGCACCTCTGCGCGCCGAACTTCTACTCGAACGGCGTCCTCGGCAGCACGCTCCCGCTCGCCGCCGGGATCGCGCTCGCGCAGCGCGAACGGCGCGCGGGCGGGCTCGCCACCGTCTTCGCCGGCGACGGCACACTCGGGCAGGGCGTCGTCTACGAGAGCCTCAACTTCGCCTCGCTCTGGAAGCTGCCGCTGGTGACGGTGGTCGAGCACAACGGCTACGCGCAGTCGACGCCGTCGCACTTGCAACTCGCGGGCGACGTGGAGGCTCGCGCCGCCGCGTTCGGGATCGCGACCGAGCGGCTCGACACCACGGACGTCGCCGAGGTGCGCGGCGCGGCCGAGCGCGCGGTCGCGCACGTGCGCGAGCGCGGCGAGCCGTTCTTCCTCGTCGTCGACACCTACCGCTTCGCGCCGCACAGCAAGGGCGACGACTTCCGCGACCCCGGCGAGATCGCGGCCCGGCGCGAGCGGGACCCGCTCACCGTCGCGGGCGAGCGGCTCGACGCCGAGGAGCGCAGCGCGATCGACGCAGCGGTCGAGGAGCGCCTCGAGCGCGCCGTCGCGGAGGCGCTCGCCGCCCCGGTCGCCGGGAGCGCCTCGTGAGCGCCCCCGTCCGCTGCGTCCAGGCGCTCAACGCGGGCCTCCACGAGCTGTTCGAGCAGCGCGACGACGTCTACCTGCTCGGCGAGGACCTGCTCGACCCCTACGGCGGCGCCTTCAAGGTCAGCGCCGGACTCTCGACCCGCTGGCCCGACCGTGTGCTGCCGACCCCGATCAGCGAGCCGTCGATCCTCGGCATCGCGGCCGGCTTCGCGCTGCGCGGCTACCGGCCGATCGTCGAGATCATGTTCGGCGACTTCATCGCGCTCGGCTTCGACCAGATCGTCAACGGGATCGCGAAGTTCCGGGAGATGTACGACGACCAGGTGACGGTGCCGCTCGTCGTGCGCACGCCGATGGGAGGCCGGCGCGGCTACGGGCCGACGCACAGCCAGTCACTGGAGAAGCTGCTGCTGGGCGTCCCCGGGATCGTGGTCGTGGCCGCGAGCGAGTGCCATGACCTGGGCGGGATGCTCGCCGACGCGGTCACCGACGACCGCCCCGTCTTCTTCGTCGAGAACAAGCTCATGTACGGGCGGCCGCAGCGGCGGCCCGAGAACGGCCGGATCGACGAGTTCAGCGTCCGCGAGGGCGACGGCCCCTGGCCGGCGCTGACCTTCTCCGGGAACGACTTCGGCCCCGCCGAGGCGACGCTCGTCACCTACGGCGGCATGCTCCCGCTCGCGCTCGAGGCGGCGACGCAGCTCGTCCTCGAGGAGGAGGTCTTCACCGAGGTCGTCGCGCTCGCGCGGCTGCTCCCGCTCGACCTCGACCCGGTGCTCGAGTCGGTGAGGCGGACGGGGCGGCTCGTCACCGTCGAGGAGGGGACGCTCACCGCCGGGATCGGCGCCGAGATCGCGGCTCGGGTCCAGGAGGCGGCGTGGGACGACCTGCGGGCGCCCGTGCGCCGCGTCGCCGCCCGCGACGGGATCATCCCCTCTGCCCGCTCGCTCGAGGACGAGATGCTGCCGGGCGTCGACGACGTCGTCGCCGCGGTCGCGGAGCTGCGCCGCTGATGCTCGAGATCGTGCTGACGCGCGAGGACGCGAACAGCGAGTCCGCGCTGCTGGCCGAGTGGCTCGCCGACGACCGCACGGCGGTGCGCAAGGGCCGCGCCGTCTGCGTCGTCGAGACCTCCAAGGCGTCCGTCGAGATCGAGGCGCCGGGCGACGGGATCCTCGTCCAGCTCGTCGGCGAGGGCGTCGAGGTGGAGTTGGGGACGACGATCGCCGTCGTCGCGACGAGCGAGGCCGAGGCGGCGCACGCGGCCGAGGCCAAGGCGCCGCCGCCCGCGCCGGTCGACGAATCGCAGCGGACCGTCACGCGCAAGGCGGCCGCGCTCGCCGCCGAGCACGGCATCGACCCGGCGACGATCGAGAAGGCCGGGTTCGTCACCGAGGCGGACGTCGAGGCGGCGATCCGCGCGCGCGATCCGGAGCGCCTGCAGCTCGACCCGGTGCTCGCCGGCATCTCGACCGAGAACGTGACGCTGCCCGAGACCTTCTCCCTCGACGAGTCGGTGGGCGCGCTCGACTCCGCGTTCCTCGCCGAGCTGCGCGCCGACCCGGCCGCGTTCGGGGAGCTGTCCTCGGAGGAGCGCTGCGAGCGCTACCGCGCGGCCGGCGCCGTGATCGGGGAGGGCGTCGTGCTCGGGCGCGGGACCGTGCTCGTCGCGCCGCGGCTCGTGCTCGGCGACGGCGTGCGGATCGAGGACGGTGGCCGCGTCACGTGCGCGGAGGTGTTCGCCGCCGGGCCGCTGACGCGCTTCGGCCACTCGCTCCAGCTCTCCTGCCGTCGCGCGTTCGTCGGCGCGGGGGTCTACGCGGGCGTGAGGCTGGTGATCGGCGGCGGCGGCCACCGCGACCCGTGGGCGACGTTCGTCATGGGCGACGAGGTCTATCTCGGGGACGAGGCGTTCGTGAACGTCGCGCGGCCGGTGCTGATCGGCGCCGAGGCGTTCGTGACCATGCGCTCGATCCTCGTCACGCACAACATCGGCCACTCGCCGCTCGAGGGCTTCGAGAACCACTTCGCAGGCATCGTCGTCGAGGATCGTGCCCAGGTCGGGCTCGGTTCGGTCGTGTACGCCGGCTGCAGGATCGGCCGCGAGGCGATCGTCGTGTCCGGCTCCTACGTCGTCTCCGACGTCCCGGCCGGGATGCTCGCCGCCGGTGTCCCCGCGCGCGTCGCGGGACCTGCCCGCCGCGACGTTCCGCGGTCGCGCCAGGTCGAGCTCGTGCGGCGCTGGCTGCACGAGCTGCACGAGACTCTGGTGCTCTGGGGGGTGCCGGTGGAGCGGCTCGAGGGCGGCGACGGCCTGGAGGTCGGCGGCGATCGCGGCGCCGGCCGGGTGCTGTTCGTGGAGTCGCTGCGCGGCGGCGTCGAGCCGGGCACGGGGGAGACCGTGGTGCTCACGCTCGACGCCCGTGACGGCGAGACCGTGCCCGGCGTCGTCGTCTTCGACCTGCTCGCGCGGCAGGCGTACGGCCACGACGGCGGCGTCCTCGCCGACTCGGTGCGGGAGTTCTGCCGCAAGCGCGGCGTCCGCTTCAAGCCAGGCCCCTGGCGCTACGGCGGCGGCCTGTTCTAGCGGGTGGTCGGAGGGGTCCCGCCGCTCGCGACGCAGCTGAGCCGAGCCGACGCCGCGCTCCACGCCGCCCTCGTCGGCTGGAACGAGCGGACGCCGCTGCCTCGGGCGGCGGAGGACGCGGCCGCGCGCGAGCAGGTGATCGAGCTGCGTCTCGCCGGCGACGCGCGCCTCGAGCGCGTCGTCCTGAGCCGCCTCCCGCCGCGCCTGCGCGCCGACGTCGCCGACGACGTCGCCGCGCACCGCGACCTCTCCGGGCTGGCGCCGAAGCAGCGGAAGGGCCCGCCGATCCGCCTCGGCGCCGCCCTGCCCCTGGCCATGCTCCGCCGCTACTACCTCGAGGCGCAGCGCCGCTCCGGCATCCCGTGGCGGATCCTCGCTGCGGTCAACGACGTCGAGACGAGCTTCGGCCGGCTGCGTGAGGCGAGCTCGTCCGGCGCGCTCGGGCCGATGCAGTTCATGCCCTCGACCTGGGCGAGCTACGGCCGCGGGGACGTCCGCGACCCGCACGCCGCGATCCTCGCCGCCGCCCGCTACCTCCGCGCCGCCGGCGGGCCGAAGGACCTGCGCACCGCGCTCTGGCACTACAACCCGTCGACCGCGTACGTCGACGCGGTGCTCCGCCTCGAGCACCGGATCGCCCGCAGCCGCCTCGGCCTCGCCGCCCTCTACGCGCGCCGCCTCTTCGTCCGCGGCCCGAACGGCTGGAAGCGCCTGAACTAGCCACTCGTGACACCGATCCGGCCGCCGCATGTGGTACAAACAGGCGCGCGCCGAGGAGTCTCGGCGCCGACTTTGTAACGGCCGACCGGGAGGCTCCCACCGATGAGTTGGTTCATGCATCACGCCGTGCTGTTCGCGCTGCTCTGCGCGGCCGCCGCGGTTCTCTACGGGCTCGGGCTGACGCGCTGGCTGCTGAGCCAGTCCGCGGGCACCGAGCGCATGCAGGAGATCGCGCACGCCGTCCAGGAGGGCGCCGCGGCCTACCTGCGCCGCCAGTACACGACGATCGCCGTGGTCGCGATCGTGCCGTTCCTCCTGCTCGGCTTCTACAACAAGCTCGGCTGGGGCGCGGCCGTCGGCTTCCTGATCGGCGCGACGCTCTCCGCGGCGGCCGGCTTCATCGGGATGAACGTCGCCGTGCGCTCCAACGTGCGCACCGCCGAGGCGGCCCGCCGCGGCCTGCCCGCCGCGCTGAACGTCGCGTTCCGCGCCGGCTCCGTCACCGGCCTGCTCGTCGTCGGCCTCGGCCTGTTCGGCGTCGCCGGCTACTACTGGATCCTCGTCCGCGGCCTCAACCACTCGTCCGACTCGGCGATCCACGACCTCGTCGGCCTCGCCTTCGGCGGCTCGCTGATCTCGGTCTTCGCGCGGCTCGGCGGCGGCATCTACACGAAGGCCGCCGACGTCGGCGCCGACCTCGTCGGGAAGATCGAGGCGGGCATCCCGGAGGACGACCCGCGCAACCCGGCCGTGATCGCGGACAACGTCGGCGACAACGTCGGCGACTGCGCAGGCATGGCCGCCGACCTGTTCGAGACCTACGCCGTCACCGCGGTCGCCGTGATGCTGCTCGGCATCACCGGCACGGCCGCGACCACCGGGACGAACCTCTTCCTCTACCCGCTCGCGATCGGCGGCGTCTCGATCATCGCCTCGATCGTCGGCGTCCAGTTCGCGCGCGTGCGCCCGGGCGGCAACGTGATGAACGCGCTCTACCTCGCCGTGCTCGTCGCCACGGTGATCTCGGCGCTCATCTTCATCCCGGTGACGAAGGCGTTCGACACGACGGGCTCGTACTCGTTCGGGAACCTGTACGGCTCGTCGCTGATCGGCCTCGCCGTGACGGCGCTGCTCGTCGGGATCACCGAGTTCTACACCGGCACCCGCTGGAACCCGGTCAAGAAGATCTCGGCCGCGTCCCAGACCGGGCACGCGACGAACATCATCGAGGGCCTCGCCGTCGGCATGCAGGCGACCGCGCTGCCGGTGATCGTGATCGCGATCGGGATCCTGCTCGCGAACCACCTCGCCGGCCTGTTCGGGATCGGCGTCGCCGTGATGGCGCAGCTCTCGATGACCGGCCTGATCGTCGCGCTCGACGCGTACGGCCCGGTCACCGACAACGCGGGCGGCATCGCCGAGATGGCCGACCTCCCGCCCGAGGTGCGCGCGATCACCGACCCGCTCGACGCCGTCGGCAACACGACCAAGGCGGTCACGAAGGGCTATGCGATCGGCTCCGCCGCGCTCGCCGCGCTCGTCCTCTTCGGCTCCTACTCGGACGGCCTGCACACGCAGTCGTCGGTCGGCTCGGCGCTGCACACGCTCACGTTCCAGCTGAACGACGCGTGGGTGATCGCCGGCCTCTTCATCGGCGGCCTGATGCCGTTCCTGTTCGCGTCGCTCGCCATGCAGGCGGTCGGCCGCGTCGGCGGCGAGGTCGTGCAAGAGGTGCGCCGCCAGTTCCGCGAGAACCCCGGGATCATGGAGGGCACCACGCGGCCGGAGTACGGGCGCGCGATCGACATCGTCACGAAGTCGGCGATCCGCTCGATGATGCTGCCCGCGCTCGTCCCGATCGCCTTCCCGATCATCGTCGGGATCATCAACGCGAAGATGCTCGGCGGCCTGCTGATCGGCACGATCGTCACCGGCCTCTTCCTCGCGATCGCGATGACCTCCGGCGGCGGCGCCTGGGACAACGCGAAGAAGCTGATCGAGGACGGCCTCTACGGCGGCAAGGGCTCCGAGGCCCACGCCGCGGCCGTCACGGGCGACACCGTCGGCGACCCCTACAAGGACACCGCCGGCCCGGCGATCAACCCGATGATCAAGATCACCAACATCGTCGCGATCTTGATCATCCCGCTCGTGATCTCGATCCACGGCTAGCGCCGCGGATCTCGATCACTCGCTCTGCGCGGGCCGCCGAAAGGCGGCCCGCGCTGTTCCCGTCGCACCGCTTCGCGCCGCGCGCGCTGCGCGCGTGCGGCGCTGTGCTTTCCTGCGCGGGAACCGCGGGGGCCCACCGCCACTCGGCCGCGGCCGCACAGGTCGGCCGCGGCGGCGCTCGACCTTGAGCCTCCATTGAGGCAGTCGGGCCTACCGTTGACGGCGTGAGAAGGTTCGCGCCCGCCCTGGTCGGGGTCGCGTCGCTGACGGTCGTCACGGGCGCGATCGAGCTGTTGAAGCCGCACATCCCGGTGCTCAGCCTCGCCGTGCTCTACCTGCTCGCGATCCTCCCGGTCGCGGCGCTCTGGGGAGCCGTCTACGCGGTCGCGATGGCGGTCGCGAGCATGCTCGCCTTCAACTGGTTCTTCCTGCCGCCGCTCTACACGTTCACGCTCCAGGACTCGCGCAACTGGTTCGCGCTGCTCGTCTTCGTCGTCACCGCCGTCGTCGTCAGCCAACTCGCCGTCCGCTCGCGCCGGCAGGCGCAACAGGCCCAGCTGCACGCGCGGGCGGCGACCGAGCTGCTGGAGGAGCGCGAGCGGCTCGCGGCAGAGGCGCTCGAGGCGGAGGCGCTCCGGCGCGCCGACGCGATGAAGACGGCGCTCCTGCGCGCCGTCAGCCACGACCTGCGCTCGCCGCTGATGGCGATCCTCACCTCGGCGGGCGCGCTCGCGCACGGCGAGCTCGCGCTCGAGCCCGCCGACCGGCGGGAGCTCTCGGAGACGATCCTCGCCGAGGCCGAGCGGCTCGACCGCCTCGTCGGCAACCTGCTCGACCTCTCGCGCCTGCAGGCGGGCGCCGCGGCGCCGGAGGCGGCGGACTGGTCGGTCGAGGACGTCGTGCTCGAGGCG
>DASZYW010000005.1:0-5562 GCA_035545195.1 Gaiellaceae bacterium | reverse complement strand
GTCGGCACGAAGACATCGACGAGCCGGAGGACGAGGTGCCGTTCCTCTGCGAGTGCGGCGACGTGGGCTGCGAGAAGTGCGTGCCCATGACCGCCTCCGAGTACGAGGAGCTCCCGCTCGACCCGCCGGGCCTCGCGCTCTCCCCGCTCCACGACGGCGACTTCGCCGTCTAGCTCGCTAGCCGCCGAGCCCGGGCAGCGTGGGGGCGCTCGGGAGCGCCGGCGCCTGCGGCAGCGTCGGTGTCTGCGGAACGGCCGGCGACGCGGGCGCCTGCGGCAGGTCCGGGGATGTCGGCTCCGTCGTCAGCGTGGGCGCGGACGGGAGCGCCGGCAACGTCGGCGCCGCCGGCGACTGCGGCAGCGTCGGCGCAATCGGCGTCGTCGGGGCGGTGGGCACGGTCGGGAGCGTCGGCGACGACGTCCCGTCGACGGTCGGCGGCTCGACGAGGGTCAGGCCCGCCGCCCCCGCGGTCGTCGTCGCCGTGGAGGCCGTGGTCGTCTTGGCCTGCGGGGCGGAGGCCGGCGCCGCATGCGTCCCCGTGGTCGCGGCAGGCGACGCGGCCGAGCCGGAGGCAGGCGACGGGGTGTCGAGCGTCACCGAGGTCGCGCCGCCGTCGGGCGAGGGCGCCTTCTCGGTCGACGGCTGCCCCGTGTCGGCGACGGAGCGGCCGGTGTGCGCGCTCGACAGCGGCCGCCGGACGACGGACGCCCGCGACCCCCCGTGCGCGGGCGTTCTCGTGTGGTGCGAGCCGGCGGCCTGGGACGCCGCGAGCGCGGAGCCGCCTGCGATCACGAGCGCAGCGCCGACCGCGAGCTTCGCGGCACCGACGCCCGACCCGATCGCCGACAGCCGCCCGAGCAAGGCGCGGACGCCGAGCAGGTCGAGCAGGCCGCCGAGCGCGGCGCGGGCCTTGCGGCCGCCCTGCTCGAGCGCGGCGGCGAGCTGCTTGCGCGCGCGGTAGAGGAGCGTCTCCACGGCGGGCACCGTCGTGTCGAGCGCCTCGGCGATCTCCACGTAGCTCAGCCCCTGCCACTCGCGCAGGAGCAGCGACTGGCGGAGGTTGTGCGGCAGGTCGGCGAGCGCGTCGGCGAGCCCCTCGAGGCGGTCGTGGTCGTGCTCCGGCGCGGCCGCGCTCCACTCGAGCTCCTCGAGGTCGCTCGGCGTCTCGTGGGCGGAGCGCCGGCCGGCCTGCTCGCGGCGCGAGAGGCAGACGTTGTGCGCGATCTTGTAGAGCCACGCCGCCTCGAACTGCGGCACGGTCCCCTTCTCGAGCGCGACGTGGACGCGCAGGAACGTGTTCTGGAGCGCGTCGGCGGCGTCTTCGGGGTTGCGCAGCCGGCCGAGACAGAAGCGGTACAGCTCCTGGCCGTAGCGCTCGAACAGCCCGGCTGCATCGAGTGCCCGCCCGGCCGCAGGCGGAGAAGGCGAGAGCGCCGTCACGTTGCCCGCTTGTTCCCACAGGTCACCTGCGGCCAAACCAATTTGCGCCGTTTTTACGTCGCAGGTCGCGCGGTCGCCGCTTCGCCGGCGAGCGGTGCTACCGTTCCCCGCGCAACGAGCACGTCAGCACGAGCGAGTATCGGTAGCGCGGTTCCAAGCGCCTCCCTGCCCGTTCTAGAGCTCTCGGAGGGAGGTGAATTCATGGCAAGCGGAACCGTCAAGTGGTTCAACGACGCGAAGGGGTACGGCTTCATCACCCCGGACGCGGGCGGCAAGGACGTCTTCGTCCACTTCAGCGCGATCGAGGCCGAGGGCTTCAAATCCCTCCCCGAGGGCGCGAAGGTCGAGTTCGAGGAGTCCGAGGGGCAGAAGGGCCCCGAGGCCCGGAACGTCAAGATCGTCGGCTAACGAACTACGGTGAGCATCGCCTGCATGCCGAGCGCCCGGTGGCCGGGCAGGCTGCACCAGAGGGTGTAGCGGCCCGGGCGCAACCGTACTTCGACATCCGCGTGGCCTCCGGCCGGGACGACCGGCCAGCTCCGCGTGGTCGTCCCGCCGACGCGGCGGAGCCGGAGGTCGTGCGCGTCCTCGCCGGCGTTGACGAGCTCCACGATCGCTTCGCCCGCCTTCAGGCGGACACGCGAGAGCGAGAGCCGGAACTCGGTCGCGACCACCTGCACGCGCGCAGGCGGCGCGGGCGGGTGCGCGGCGATCACGCGATCAGCTTCGGCCGCTGGAAGGAGGCCGCGTTCGGGATCACGCGGCCCGCGTCGACGCCCAGCCACTGCTCGAGCAGGGCGCAGTAGACGCCGCGGAAGTCGGAGGTCGCCTTGACGTTGCCGTCGTCGTCGAGCCCGTTCTTCAGCCCGGGGAACTCGCCGACCATCGTCCCGGCGACGCGCGTGCCGAGCAGGAAGCCGGCGCCCGCCGCGCCGTGGTCGGTGCCCGCGGAGCCGTTCTCCTGCGCGCGCCGCCCGAACTCCGACCAGACGTGCACCACCACGCGGTCGGCGAGCCCGCGCGCCTCGAGGTCGCGCTGGAACGCGAGCAGCGAGTCGGAGGTGAGCTGGAGCCCGCTCGCGAGCGCGGCCGCCTCGTCGGAGTGCGTGTCGTACTCGCCCGGCGCGGAGAGCGCGACCGCACGCAGCGGCAGGCCTGCGGCGAGCATCGCCGCCAGCCCGGCGAGCTTCTTCGGGAAGTCGTCGTCGGACGGCGGGTACGGCACCGGGCTCGTGTAGGCCGGCGTCCCATCGTCGGCCGGCTGGAAGGGGAGGAGCTGGGTGCGCAGCCGGTCGACCTGCGCCGCGACGAACGCCGCGCCCGCGAGCGTCGGGTCCTGCTGCGCGGCGCCGAGCCGCCCGATCCCCTCGAGCATCCGCTGCTCGACCTCGCCCCAGACGCGGTTCGACCAGAAGTCGTACTGGTCCGGCCCCGCGATCGAGGCGACCGGCACCCTCGCGGTCGCGAGCGCGGGAGCGAGCGTGTCGTCGAGCGAGAGGCCCTGCAGCGGATTGTCGGCCGCGCCGACGGCGTCGAGGTAGCGGCCGAGCCAGCCGGTCTGGAGCGACGTCGAGGTGGCGCCGACCTCCCAGTAGTGGCGGGAGGTGAAGTGCGACTGGTCGGCATTCGTGTAACCGATCGCCGGCATCACGGTCACCTTCTTCTCGCCGTACAGCTGGGCGAGCCCGTCGAGCGCGGGATGCCAGTGCAGGCGGTCGTCCTCGCGGAGCGCGGCCCCGCCCGTGAGCGCGAGCTTCGGCCGCAGCTTCCGGTAGAGCGGGTCGCCCTGAGGCGAGAGCACCGAGAGCACGTCGGCGCCGCCCTCGAGGAAGATCGAGACGAGCACCGGCTGCGCGCCGCCGGTCGCGGCGCTCGCGATGCCGACCTCGAGCGCGCGGATCCCGAGGCGGCCGCCGCCGTAGACGGCGAGCGCGGCGCCGAGGCTCTGCGCGAGGAAGCCCCGGCGCGAGAGCCCCGTCCCGGCCGGCAGGGGCATCCCCGGCTCGATCGCGGGCAGTCCGCGGCCGGCCTCGGCGGCGGCGCGGTGGAGGAGCCGCGAGCGCGAGAGGCCGTCGCAGTGGTGGCAGCTCCGGCTCATGCCGCCTGCAGCTCCGGCGCCATGGCCACGAGGTGGCGGAGCGCGTTCAGCGTCATCACGGGGTACTGCTGGCGCTTCCACCTCGTCCCGCCCGCGTCGGCGAGCGCCGCCTGCGCGAACCCGGCCAGCGCGCCTTTGGTTGCGTCGCCGAGCGCGGGGTCGCGCCAGAAGTCGAGCGCGGCGGCGAGCAGCTGGCCGGCGTCGAACGGCTGCGTCGCCTTGCCCGGGTCGAGCGCGTAGGGCTCGAGCACGTACTGGGAGATCCACCAGCGTCCGCGCCATGTGGCGGTGTCGAGCCAGCGCGTGTCGTCCCAGCCGCCGACGTTCGGCGGATGGAAGAGCTGCTGTCCCGCCATCGCGTCCAGCCACGTCCACGCGCTCGTGTCGACGCCGCGGCCGATGCGCCGCAGCAGTCCCGCGGTGTAGACGACCGGCGACTTGACGAGGCGCGGGCCGAGGTGGAGCGCCGGGTGGCGGAGGATCGCCTCGACGACGGGGCGGACCGTTCGGCCGCTGCCGGTGTAGACGCGCTGCAGCGCCGCCTGGGTCGCGGCATCCGGCGGCGTCGGCACGAAGTAGCTCCAGAGCTTGCGGACGAAGAACGACGCGTGATCGGGGTGCGTGACGCAGAGCCGCACCGAGCCCTTCCACGTGAAGGCGCCGCGGTGACCGAAGATCGTCTTGACGCCCGTGTCGTGGAATCCGGCGTCGTAGCGGAAGTTGGTCGGGCCGACGTTGTTGCGCCAGTCGTTGCGGAAGCCGGTGAGCGCGCGCGCGTTCTGGCGGACGTCCCGCTCGCCGTAGCCGCGGCCGGCGCCGAGCGTGAACAGCTCCATCATCTCGCGCGCGTAGTTCTCGTTCGGCGACCACTTCGAGTTGTCGCTGCCGTTGAGCCAGAGCAGCATCGCCGGGTCCGAGGTGACCCGCTCGAGCAGGTCGTGGAACGAGCCGAGCCCGTGGTCGCGGAAGAGCTGGTTCTGGTTCAGCATCAGCCGCTGCGAGTCGACGCCGTCGTTCGAGGTGGCGAACCAGTCGTGCCAGACGAGCGCCATCCGCTCGACGAGCGGGCGGGAGGTGCGGATCATCCGGTCGAGCCACCAGAGATGGTCGTGGCCCCAGGCGTCGTACGGCGCGAGCGGGCGGTTCTTCTCGTCGTGCGGGGCCGGGCCGACGAGCTTCTCCGCGCCGGGGTTCGTCAGCGCGTGGACGGCTCCGTCGAGGCCGAGCTGGGCGAGCGCCTCCGCCTCGCCCTTGCGCGGGCCGAAGCCGGCGCGCCAGAGCAGGCGCTCCGCCTCGGCGGCGCCGAACGCCCCCTTGTAGACCTCGACCGCGGCCACCGAGTCATGAGATGCCTGCGGCGGCCGTTTTCTTTCGCCGCCGCGACGAGCTCTTGCGCGCGACGGACTTGGCGCCCTGCGGTCGACTCCGGCCGCCGGTTGCGGAACAATCCCGGCATGTCGATTCGCGGCAGACCCTGATCCGCCCGGCGTAGCGCCGCGCCACTCGTCGCGGCGCTGCTCGCGATCGAGCTGCTGGACGAGCTCGTCGGCGGCACCCGCGCGGCCGCGTGGCCGTCGATCCGGCACGACCTCGGCCTGACCTATGCGCAGATCGGGCTGCTGCTCGCCGTCCCGGGCTTCGTCGGCAGCGCCCTCGACCCGCTGCTCGGCGCGGCCGGAGACACGGCGCGACGGCGCCTCGTGATCGCCACCGGCGGTCTCGCCTTCGCCGTCTCCGCGGCGCTGTCGGCCGTCGCGGGCGGGTTCTGGCTCCTGCTCGGAGCGCTCGTGCTCGGCTATCCCGCTTCGGGCGCCTTCGTCTCGCTCGCGCAGGCGACGCTGATGGACTCGGCCCCGGCGCACCGCGTCCGCAACATGGCGCGCTGGACGCTGACCGGCTCGTTCGGCTACGTCGGCGGCCCGCTCCTGCTCGCGCTCGCCGTCGTCGCGGGAGCCGGCTGGCGCGGCGCGCTCGCGCTGCTCGCCGCCGCGTCGCTGCCACTGGCGGTCGCGGCGCTGCGCTTC
>DASZYW010000004.1:0-1832 GCA_035545195.1 Gaiellaceae bacterium | reverse complement strand
CTCATGGTAGTCGAGCACCTCGATCGCCGTGCCCGCACTCTGGAACGCGTGCACGAGCGCCGCGATCGGCCCGTTGCCGACGCCGTCGAACGCCACCTCCTCGCCTGCGTGCACGAGTCGCGCCGAAAGCCGGTCGCCGGTCTCGTCGGCGGCGTGCGTGTACGAGACGAGCTCGAACGTCGCGGGCACGTCGAGGTAGCGCTCGCGGAAGAGCTCCCACAGCTCCGGTGCGGTCAGCTCGCCGCCGCGCAGGTCGGTGATCGCCTGCACCTGCTGCGCGAACTCGACCTGGAGGCCGCGCGGGAGGTCGAGCCCGTAGCGGTCGAGCAGGAGGTACGCGACGCCGCCCTTCCCCGACTGCGAGTTGACGCGGATGATCGCCTCGTAGCTGCGCCCGACGTCCTTCGGGTCGATCGGCAGGTACGGCACGTCCCACACCTCGTCGCCCGACCGCTTCCACGCGTGCATCCCCTTCTTGATCGCGTCCTGGTGCGAGCCGGAGAACGCCGTGTAGACGAGCTCGCCCGCCCACGGATGGCGCGGGTGCACCGGCAGCTCGTTGCACTCCTCGACGATCCGCTTCGCCTCGTCGAGGCGGGAGAGGTCGAGCCCCGGATCGACGCCCTGTGTGAGCAGGTTGAGCGCGAGCGTGACGAGGTCGACGTTGCCGGTGCGCTCGCCGTTGCCGAAGAGCGTCCCCTCGACGCGCTGCGCTCCCGCCATCAGGCCGAGCTCCGCGGTCGCCACCGCGGTTCCGCGGTCGTTGTGCGGGTGGACGGAGAGGACGATTGCGTCCCGGCGCGAGAAGTGGCGCGAGAACCACTCGATCCGGTCGGCGTAGACGTTCGGCGGGAAGTGCTCGACGGTGGTGGGGAGGTTGACGATCATCGGCTCGCCCGGCGTCGGGCCCCACTCGGCGGCGACGGCCTCGCAGACCTCGAGCGCGAAGTCGAGCTCGGTGTGGTGGAAGCTCTCGGGCGAGTACTCGAAGCGCACTTCGCCCGTGGCGGCGGCCGCGAGCCGGCGGCAGAGCTCGGTGCCGCGCACCGCGAGCCGGGTGACACCGTCGCGGTCGAGGCGGAAGACGACCCGCCGCTGCGTCTCGGAGGTCGAGTTGTAGAGATGGACGATCGCGCGGCGCGCGCCCTCGATCGACTCGAGGGTGCGCTCGATCAGCTCGGGCCGAGCCTGAGTCAGCACCGCGACCGTCACGTCCTCCGGGATCCGCTCCTCCTCGACGAGCAGCCGGACGAAGTCGAAGTCGGCCTTCGACGCGGCGGGGAAGCCGACCTCGATCTCCTTGAAGCCGAGCCGCAGGAGGAGCTCGAAGAAGCGGAGCTTGCGCTCTCCGTCCATCGGGTTGACGAGCGCCTGGTTGCCGTCGCGGAGATCGGTCGAGCACCAGATCGGCGCCGTCTGGACGACGGCGTCCGGCCACCTCCGGTCGGGGAGGTCGACGGTCGCGTACGGGCGGTAGCGCTGGAATGACATGGGCACGGGAGCTCTCCTTCGTCCGTCCGCGGGCGCAACTCTCCCGCGGAACGGGGACGGGTATGTGCGCAGGCAGGCTTCCCCTAGCGGGGAAGGAGGAGGCCGGTCAGGATGGCCGTCGACTCGCGCACGACCCGAACGCTAGGCGACCCGAGGCCCGAGGGCCAGCGAAAAACGGACAAGAGCTAGAGCGTCGAGATCGGCGCCGGGTGCAGCGCCTCGAACGCGGCGATGTCGGTGTCGTGGCGGAGGGTGAGGCCGATCTCGTCGAGCCCCTCGAGCAGGCACTCGCGCGTGAAGTCGTCGATCTCGAAGGCGTACCCGCCGGCCGTCCGGCTCTC
>DASZYW010000003.1:0-3241 GCA_035545195.1 Gaiellaceae bacterium | reverse complement strand
CGCGTAGCGCGGGGGCTTCTCGCTCATCGGAGCTCTCCTTCCAGGAGGACGTTGTCGAGCAGACGGATCGGGCCGACCGCGACGGCGGCCGCCAGCACGCGCGCGTCGCCGAGGTCGAGGATCGAGACGTAGTCGGGCTCGAGGCCGTTCAGCGCGGCGCGCGCGGCGGCCACCGGGTCGTCCGCGCCGACGGCGGCCTCGAGCGCGCGCGGGAGTCCGAGCGCGCGTCCGCGCTCCTCCGCGCTGAGCCGGACGTTTCGTGACGACAGCGCGAGGCCGTCGGGGTCGCGCACGGTCGGCACGACGCGGATCACCACCGGCAGCGCGAGGTCGCGCACGACCGAGCGGATCACAGCGACCTGCTGCGCGTCCTTCTGGCCGAAGTAGGCGCGGGCGGGGCGGACGATGGCGAAGAGCTTCGTGCAGACCGTGGCGACGCCGCGGAAGTGGCCCGGCCGCGCGTCGCCCTCGCCGCCGCGCGCCGCGGCTCCCGGCTCGATCCAGGTGTCGAAGCCCGGCGGGTACAGCTCCTCCACCGACGGCGCGAAGACGACGTCGGCGCCCGCCTCCTCGGCGAGAGCGAGATCGCGAGCCTCGTCGCGCGGGTAGGCGGCGAGGTCGGCGGCGTCGTCGAACTGCGCCGGGTTGACGAAGAGCGACATGACGACCGCGTCGTTCTCGCGGCGGGCCGCGTCGAGCAGCGCGCGGT
Source organism: Gaiellaceae bacterium (assembly GCA_035545195.1). Taxonomy (GTDB): domain Bacteria; phylum Actinomycetota; class Thermoleophilia; order Gaiellales; family Gaiellaceae; genus Palsa-739. The sequence continues at coordinate 2,532 of DASZYW010000003.1, read as the reverse complement.
GGCCGGCGTGGAGCGCGCCCATGGTTGGGACGAGCCCGACGTCGTCGCCGAGCGCCGGCAGCTCCGCGGCTGTACGCGCGACGATCACGCGAGCATCACGGTCGCCTCCGCCAGCGTCTCGTACAGCGGCTCCAGCTCGGGGTGCGCGGCGCGGATCGCCGCCCTGTGCGCCTCCACCGTCGCCCAGTCGCCGCGCGCGATCGGGCCGGTGAGGTCGAAGCCGTTCTCGATCGTCCGCGTCATCAGCGGCACGAGCGCCTCCGCCGGCACGCCGAGCCGCGTCGCCGCGCGCTGCAGCGTCACCAGGTAGTTCGAGGCGAAGACGGCGCCTGCGTGGTAGAGCGTCCGGTCGGCGTCCGCGAGCTCGAACGCCTGCAGGCCGAGCAGCTCCGCGAGCTCGCGCGCGACGGCGAGCGCCTCCGCCGTCTCGCCCGCGATCGCCGCCCAGGCGCCGTCGAGCTGCGCCGGGTCGCCGGAGCGGGAGAACGTCTGCAGCGGGTGCAGCGAGAAGCGCCGCGCGTGCGGGGCCAGGGCCGCGAGCGGCGTGGCGCCGGAGACATGGCCGACCCAGCCATGGCCCGGTGTCAGACACCCGGCCGTGTCCGGAATCGCCGTGTCCGGCACGCAGAGAAGCGTCACGTCGGGGTCGCCGACGCCCACGGCGACGCCGCGCTCGCGCAGACGGGCGGCGACAGCCGAGCCGACGCGGCCCGAGCCGATGACGTTGACTGTCTCGATCACACTGAGCTCCAGCTCCGTAGCGGATGCCGGGCACGGCGAAGGCTACCGGCGATGAGTTTCCCGCGCGAGCGGCGTCTGAACCGAGACACCAAGCCGGAGGAGGTAGCCATGTCCACCACGACGTCCCCGCTCAACCTCACGCAGGTCGGCCGCGTCTGCGTCACCGTCGCCGACACCGATCGCGCGATCGAGTTCTACGTCGGCACGCTCGGCTTCGAGAAGGTCGTCGACGTCCCGATGGGCCCGGACATGCGCTGGGTCGAGGTCGCGATTCCCGGCACGCCGACGACGATCGCGCTCGCCCCGCCGCCGCAGGGCCAGCCCGCGGGCGGCGGCCAGACGGGGATCTGCCTGGACACGAGCGACGTCGACGCCGACCACGCGACGTTGAAGGACGCCGGCGTGGACGTCGACGACGAGGTCACCCGCTTCGGCGGGCCGGTGCCGCCGATGTTCTGGCTGCGCGACCCGGACGGGAACTCGCTGATCGTCGTCCAGCCGCTGAGCTAGCGGCCGTCAGAAGAGGCGGGGGCCGAGCCCACCGATCAGGTAGCCGACCCCCGCCGACAGTGCCCCGACGACCAGCACCTGCAGACCGCTGCGGAGAAGCGCGAGCCGCGCCACCCGGCCCTTCACCACGCCGAGCGCGAAGAGCGCCAGCCCCGTCGCGACGAGCGAGAGCGCCATCGCGACGTGCATCCCGAAGAAGAAGTACGGCCAGAGCGGGATCACCGCTGCGATCGCGTAGGACGCTCCGACGACGAGCGCGTCGCCGATCGCCGTCTCGGTGTCGTGGAACGGGAGCCCCAGCTCCTTCTCGATCTTCGTCTTCGCGAGCGAGTGCGGCGACCGCCCGATCGCGCGCGCCGCCGTCCGCGCGTCCTCCGCGGAGAGGCCCTCCTCCTCGAACAGCACCTGCAGCTCGAGCGTCTCCAGATCGGGATGGTCGACCACCTCGGCCTCCTGGTCGGCGATCTCGCTCGCGATCAGCGAGTTCTCGGCGTGGGAGGAGAGATACGCGCCGGTGCCCATCGCGAGCGCGCCCGCTGCGGCCTCGGCGACGCCGCCCACGATCACCGCCGTCGTCCCGATCGCGGCGCCCGCCAGCCCGGTGACGACGCCGAGCGGCACGAGCAGGCCGTCCTGGAAGCCGAGCACGAACTCGCGGATCCGCGTGAAGCGGGAGAGCCGCGCGCGCTCGGAGAGCGTGTGCGCGCGCAGGGCGGCGGTCCCGCGCGGATGGGAGAGCGCGTCGCGGCCCGGAGGGAGCGCCACCGACATGCCCTCATGGTCGGCGGCGGCGCCCGGCGCCGCATCGGTCGAAAGCCGCAGCGCCTGCTAGCGTCTGACCGATGCCGATCTACGAATATGTCTGCATGGAGTGCGAGTCGCACTTCGAGGAGCTCGTCCGCGGCGAGCAGCAGGTCGCCTGCCCGGACTGCTCCGCCACGAACGTCCAGCGGCAGATCTCCGCGTTCGCCGTTCACGGCGTCTCGAAGCCGGCCACGGTCGGCGGCGGCGGGGGCGGCTGCTGCGGCGGCTCCTGCGGCTGCGGCCACTAGCCCCGTGTCCGTCCCGGGGGGAGGCGGCGGCGAGCAGCTGACGCGCGCCGAGTTCGAGCAGTTGCAGGCCGAGCTGGCCGAGCTGGAGGGCCCGAAGCGCCAGGCGGCGATCGAGGCGATCGCGGTCGCGCGCGGGCACGGCGACCTCTCGGAGAACTTCGAGTACCACGCCGCGAAGAACGAGCAGGGCCTGCTCGAGCGGCGGATCACGATCCTCCGCCACCGGCTC
>DASZYW010000002.1:0-1676 GCA_035545195.1 Gaiellaceae bacterium | reverse complement strand
GCGCGTCTCGGTCTCGGTGTCGATGTGGGCGACGACCTCGACGTACGGCTCCAGCCCGCTGCCGCGGAGCTTCGCCTTCAGCAGGCCGTCGACCTGGAAGATCCCGGAGCTGTTGTTCATCAGGATCCCGATCTTGATCGGCCGCTCGTCGCCGTCCTCGATCGTCACGTCCTCGATCGCCGCCGCCGAGAGCGAGTGCATCGAGACGGAGCCTTTCTCGAACGGGATCCGCGAGCGGCCCTTCGCCATGTCGAGCGCGTCGGCGACGCGGATCAGGCCGGCCTCGATCGTCAGCGGCTCGCCGTCGGCGCGGTGGCTGATGATCGCCTGCAGCACCTCCGAGACGATCACCGTCCGGTCCGGCTCCTCGTAGATCCCGTCCAGCAGCTCGCGCAGCTTCGGCTCGGCGAGGAAGAGCGAGAAGTCCTCGTGGCCGTGCCGGTGGATCGACATGCCGACGCAGTGCATGAGCGCGGCGAGCACGACCACGACCTCGGCGTCGTCGTTCGCGTAGCCGTAGTCGCGCGTCACGCCGATCTCGACGCCGTGCTTCGTCAGCTGGCGGAGGAGCTTGAGCGCGATGTTGGTGACGATCTGGATGTGCACCCAGGAGTGGTCGTTGATCTGCATCCGCGCGACCGCGTTCACGTTCGAGACGTGCCACCACGCCTTCAGCTGGTCGTCCGCGTTGACGCGCTCGAGGAGCTTGCGGAGCTTCCGGTTGTTGCGGGCAGGCGCGTTGATGCGCATCCGTCCGACCGCCTCGGCCGGCGTCATGCGCGTCTCGGTCTGCGCCTCCTCGGAGACGGGCTGCTCGATCCGCTCCTGCGTCTCCTGGTCGAGCTCGGATTCCTGAGCCGGGTCCACGGTGGCTGCAGTCTGACGCATGGCGTATACCTCGGTATGTGCACGAGCAGCATCCCGTCCGCCTGACCGTCGAGGACGACTACGTCCGCAACCGGCTCACCGTCTTCTTCCGCCTCCTCCTCGGCATCCCGCACTTCATCTGGTTCTTCCTCTGGTCGCTGCTCGTCGTCGTCGCCGGGATCGCCAACTGGCTGATCTCGATCTTCACCGGCAAGCCGCCCGCGGGGCTGCACCGGCTGATGTGCGGCTACGTCCGCTACCAGGCGCACCTGACCGCGTACATGTCGCTCGCCGGCAACCCCTACCCGGGCTTCGTCGGCGAGGAGGGCGAGTACCCGATCGACGTCGAGCTGCCGGAGGAGCCGGTGGCGCAGGCACGGTGGACGATCTTCCTGCGCCTCGTCCTCGCGATCCCGGCGCTGCTCGTCTCGGTGGCGCTCGCCGGCTCCGGCGGGGCGAGCGTCGGCGGGTCGCTCAACCGGCGGCGCAACGGGAGGGTGAACGGCGGCGGCGCGCTGATGCTCGTCTGCGCGGTGCTCGGCTGGTTCGCGTGCCTCGCCCGCGGCCGCATGCCGAAGGGGCTTCGCGACGCCGCGGCCTACGGGATCGGCTACACGGCACAGACGACCGCGTACGTCCTGCTCGTCACCGACCGCTACCCGAACGCCGACCCCACGGAGATGCTCGTCTCCGTGATCGACCGGCCGCCGCGGCACCCGGTGCGCGTCGTCGGCGACCCGTACGACCTGCAGCGCTCGCGGCTGACCGTCTTCTTCCGGCTCCTGCTGGCGCTGCCGCACCTGGTCTGG
>DASZYW010000001.1:0-4715 GCA_035545195.1 Gaiellaceae bacterium | reverse complement strand
GGGTCGTCCGGGATGCGGGCGCGGCTGTTCGACGCGTGCGGCGTGCCGTCCGGCATCAGCACCTCGCACATGACGAGCGCCGCGTTCTCCCACGCCGGATCCGGGAAGATCGCGACCGGCTGCAGGAAGCAGTCCGAGTCGTGGCCCTCCGCCTGGCGCGTCGAGCTGCCGTCGAAGTTCCACATCGGCAGCTCCTCGAGCGCCGGGAACGCGTCGAACTCCTCCACGCGGGTCTTGCCGCGAAGGTTCGGGACCGGCTCGTATCCGTCGAGCCAGATGTATTCGAGCTTGTACTTCGCCACCGTTGCCTCCTGTTCCGAACAACACCGTCGGTCCAAACAAAAAGGCCCGAGGGGCTCCCGGAGGAACCTCTCAGGCCTCATCGCCTGCGGTCCCGCCGTCCGCGGCGGAACCTGGCGCAATTACAGCAGCGACGGCGGACGATCGCAACCCCTAGCCGGCGGCGAACACCACCGTCACCGTCGCGTCCGTCTCCTGCGATCCCGGCGCCACGGTCGTCGCGTCGCCGGCGACCGACGGCGTCGCCCTCGCGAACGGGAGCGGAGTCGGCGCGGAGCCGCTCTCCACGACCGACTTGACCTGGCCGAGCGTGAGGCCGGCGGCGGCGGCGATCGCCTTCGCCTTGTCCTTCGCGTCCGCGACCGCCTTTGCCAGCGCCTGGTCGTACGCGGAGCTCTGGTCGGCGACGGAGAGCGTCGGGCCGGAGACGTTGTCGGCGCCTGCCGCGACCGCCGCGTCGACGAGCGGGCCCGCCTTGGCGATCGCGATCTCGGCGCTCACGCTCTCGGACGCCTGGTAGCCGACGATCGAGCGTCCGTCCGAGTCCGTCTGCGGGTAGAGCGAGATCCCGGACGTCTGCAGGTCGGAGTCCGCGACGCCTGCGTCCTTCAGCGCCGCGATCAGCGCGTTCGCCTCGGACGACGCCTTGGCGAGCGCGTCCTTCGCGGTCGTCGCCTGCGAGTCGACGCCGAAGTACCAGGAGGCGCGGTCGGGGACGGTGCTGACGGAGCCGTTGCCGGTCACCGTGATGGTGCGCGAGGTCGGCGTGTCTGCGCTGCGCGCGAAGTGCGGCTGGGCGACGCCGGCGATCGCCGCCGCCGCGAGCAGGACGCCTGCGAGGAGGAGTGTCTTCTTCATGCCTCACATACGTCACTGCCGCGAGAAACGTCACAGCGGGAGGCGCTGGTACTTTTCTCCGCAGGTTGCAGCACGTTCTCGTCCTGAACGCGAGCTACGAGCCGCTCAACGTCTGCACGGTCAGGCGGGCGCACGTGCTCGTCTACAAAGGCAAGGCCGAGATCGTCGAGCGGCTCGACCAGCCGCTGCGCTCCTCCACCGGCAGCTTCGTCTGGCCGCACGTGATCCGCCTCCTCACCTACGTCCGCGTCCCGCGCGCGATCCAGCGCAAGATCTCCCGCCGCGCGCTCTTCGCCCGCGACGGCTGGCGCTGCGTCTACTGCGGCACGACCAGCGGACGGCTCACCCTCGACCACGTCGTCCCACGCTCACGCGGCGGCGAGTCGATCTGGGAGAACGTCGTCACCGCCTGCGCGCCGTGCAACCTCCGCAAGGGCGACCGCACCGTCGAGCAGGCCGGCATGGTCCTCCACGCCCAGCCGCGCCCGCCCGCGCCGGTCCTCTTCATCAAGCTCGCCGCCCCGCGCATCCCGCAGGGCTGGACGCAGTACCTGCCGGCTGCGTAGGCAGCTCGCGAGCCCGGCGCGCTAGCTCATCGCGCGGTCGACCGCTTCCTGCTCCTCCGGGGAGAGCGCGACGGTCGCCTTGCCGCGGTCGAGTTCCTTGACGTAGACGCGCGCGTAGTCGCGGCCCTGGATCGCGCTCAGGACGACTCCCGTCCGCGTCGCGTCGAGCAGCGCGACCGAGGCGGACTGGTGGCCGCCGCTGTTCGCGTAGGCGTCGTAGCGGACGATCGAGGTGCGCGCCAGCGTGCCGTCCACGCGCCGTTCGAGGTCGCCGAGCGCGCCTGCGACGTCGTCGAGCGTCCGGTGCAGCGCGTCGATCCGTCCCTGCAGCGAGACGGCGTAGTCGACGAGGTCGCCCTGGCCCTTGCCGAGGAGGACGAGTTGCGACGCGCGGACGCGGCGCAGCGTGACGAAGAACGCGGCGCCGAGCGCGAGGGCGACGACCGCCAGCGCCGCGGCGCCGATCGCGATCCAGGCGGCGGTCGCGGCGCTCACGCTCACGGCTGGCTCAGTTGGAACAGGACCGGATAGGTCGCCGTGTTGTTGTCGAGCTTCTGTTCGCCGGGCACCGGCTTGACGACGATCGTGATCGAGGCGGCGTGGCCGAACGCGTTCGGCGTCAACGGCAGGTTGGAGAACGCGACCGTGGTCTGCTCGCCCGGCTGGAGCCCGTTGATCGTCTTCTTCTGCGTGAGCAGCGTCTTGCCGCCGAGGCTCACGGTCAGGACGACCGGGATGTTCACCTCCTGGAAGCCGCCCGAGTCGCTCACCGTCGCCTCGACCTTCAGGTTCGCGGCGACGTAGATCGTGCTCGGGCTGCCCGTCGTCAGCTGGACGGTCTTGCCGCCGCCGACCGCCTTCGTCCCGACGAGGCTCGAGCCGTGGACGCCGCTCGCGGTGCCGCCGGTCGACGCCGGCCGCAGCCGCTGGTAGACGATCGAGAAGGAGCGCGACGAGACGATGTCCGGGTTGGTCACGAACTGCGACGCCGGCACGACCACGCCGGTGATCCCGAGCGCCTTCAGCGTCTGCGTCGCCGGCGCCTTGTAGAGGTTGACCCAGACGATGTCGCTCGCCGTCAGGAGCTGCGCCTGGTTCGCGAGCGCGTTCGCCTCGGTCGTCGAGTCCTTCACGTTCGTCTGCGCGAGCGTCGACGCGATCCCGGCGAGTCCCAGCGCACGCAGCTGCAGCGCGTCGAGCACCTGCACGTGCAGCGCGCGGAGCGGCCCGGGCGGCCGGATCAGCTCGGCCTGGTCGTACGCCTGCTGCTCCTGCTGCGACCACTGCTCGAGGCTCGTCTCAAGGTCGGCGAGCTTCAGCCCCGGCTCGCCGAGCTTGGCGGCGAACTCCTGGCCGACCCTCGCCGAGCTCGAGGCGATCGAGCCGACGCTGCTCATGTACGACGAGTACTCGTCCTGCTTGCTCTTGCCCTGACAGGCGCCGACCCAGAAGACGAACGCGACCACGACCGCGATCCCGATCGCCACGAGCCCGACGAGCCGCGCGAGCGCGACGGCGCCGGTCGGCGGCGGCGCAGGACGGCGCGGTCCCCCTCCGCGGCGGGGAACCCGGCGCCTGCGAGGCTCCTCGGGCTCCGGTTCCTCGAAGAAATCGAACTCGAGATCGTCGTCGTCGTAGGTGCTCAAGAGCGCCTTCAACCCTACTTCGCGAGAGGAAAGTCCGACGCGGTCGCCAACCTTCGTGTCGGATGGGAGCCGCGCTCGCCCCGCTCGGCGTCGAGCTCGTTCTCGATCGCTACCGGCCGCTCCGCCCGCTGGGCGCGGGCGGCTCCGGCTCGGTCTGGCTCGCGCGCGACGAGCAGACGGGGCTCGACGTCGCGCTCAAGATCATCGCCCGCGAGGGGAAGGCGGCCCTGCGCGCCGAGCGCGAGGTCGCGGCCGCGGCGCGGCTGCGCCACCCCGGCTGCCTGCGCGCCTACGACTTCGGCCACGACGACGGCCACGTCTACATCGCCTACGAGTTCGTCCCAGGCAAGACGTTCCGCGAGGCGCTCCGGGCCGGCGAGCTCACGGACGGTCGCGCCGTCGCCGCCTGCGCGCAGGTGTGCGACGCGCTCGCGCACGCGCACGCGGCCGGAATCCTCCACCGCGACGTCAAGCCGTCGAACGTCCTCCTGGCCGACGGGCAGCGCGTGTCGGCGCGGCTGCTCGACTTCGGGCTGGCGCAGATGGCGGAGGCGGAGACGCTCACCGAGCACGGCGACGTGCCCGGGACGCTCGCGTACATCTCGCCCGAGCGGCTCGCCGGGGAGGACGCGAGCGAGGCGGCCGACGTCTGGGCGATCGGCGTGATGCTCTGGGAGGCGCTCGCGGGCAGGCACCCGTTCTGGCAGGGCTCGATGCTGGAGACGGCGCGCGCGATCGAGCGCGGCGCCCGGCCGCTCTCCGAGCTGCGCCCAGACCTGCCGAAGCGCCTGCTGCAGCTGGTCGACCGGGCGCTCGCGCAGGAGCCGCGCAGGCGCCCGTCCGCCGAGTCGCTCGCCGCCGGGCTCCGCGGCGTGCGCAAGGACTCGCGCGCGGCCTCGCGGTGGCGCGTCCCGCACGCGCGCCAGGCGGCGACCGCCGGGCTCGCAGGCGTCTTCGCCGCCTGGACGGCGAGCGCGCTGCCGTTCTATCCGCACGGCTGGGCGTTCGGGCTCGGCGTCGCCGCGGCCGGGCTCTCGCTCCTGCGCGAGCGCGCGGGCCTCGCGCTAGCGCTCGCGGTCCCGATCCTCCCGCTCGGGAACGCCTCGCTCGGCGTCGCCGCCCTCTACGCCGCCGTCGCCGCGCTATGGCTCGCGCTCACCTGGCACGAGCCGCACAGCGGCCTGCTCGCCGCGCTCGGCCCGCTGCTGGCGCCGGTCTACGCGGTCGCCCTCGTCCCGCTCGCCACGCTCGGCGTCCGCGCGCCGTGGCGCCGCGCGCTCGCCACCGCGGGAGCCGTCGGCGCCGCCGCCGTCGCAGCGGGACTGCGGCACGGCGCGCTGCCGCT